>JABFSP010000025.1 GCA_013140565.1 Ignavibacteria bacterium | reverse complement strand
TTAAAAGTATTGGTAAAATTTAACTCATATTTAATATTGTTCATTGAAACAGTAAAGAGTATTTTTGGAAGAAAAGATGAGTACAGGTATAAAAAACATAAGCACCTCATTCAAATTTTAAAAGAAGAGAATTGATAAGCATAGTTATTCCAAATTATAACGGACTTGAGCACTTAAAGACATGTTACGCATCTTTAAAAAGGCAGACTATGCAGGATTTTGTTGTTATACTTGCTGATAACGGTTCCAAAGATGATTCGGTTAAATATACTAAAGAGCAATTCCCAGATGCAGTAACAATTGAAATTGGTTATAATTCCGGTTTCGCAAAAGCTGTTAATGAAGGGGTTAAATATTCACTAAAACATTTCAACAGCAATTTGATATTCCTGTTGAATAATGATATTGGGCTCGAAGATAATTTCTTTGAAATTGCGCAAAATTCGTTAAATTCTGGCCCAAATGCCTCAATTCTTGCTGTAAAAATGCTGAATTACTTTAACCGTGATACGATTGATGACTGCGGTGATTTCATAAAAGCTAATGGCGGCTCACCGCTTGCTCGCGGTAATAATGAAAAAGATACGGGCCAGTATGATAAACAGGAATACATTTTCGGCGCATGCGCCGGTGCAGCGTTCTATAAAAAGGAAGTATTCGAAGATATAGGTTTATTTGATGAAACTTTCTTTGCATACTATGAAGATATAGATCTCAGCTTTCGTGCGCAACTGGCAGGATATAAATGCCTGTATGAACCCAAAGCTGTTTGCTACCACAAACGCGGCGGAACAAGCTCAATTGCCACGCACGGCTTCCAGACTGAAATGTGTGAACGCAATCTCATTCTGATGCGGATTAAGAACTATCCCCTTTCAATTTACCTGTTATACCAGCCGCTTTTTTTTATTGCGAGATTAAAACGGTATTATTCATTCATCAGATTTCATTCATTTACAATTTTTGCGAGGGCAGTTAAAGGAAATATTCGCGGATCGTTTTTACTTATTACAAAACTGCCGGCAAGATTTAAGATACAGAAAAGCCGTAAAGTTACAACAAATTATATCAAAGGATTATTCGTAGAATGAACGAAGCAGTTTCAATAATCATACTGAATTACAACGGCAGGCAATATTTAAATGATTGCCTGGGCTCGGTTTTGAAACAATCGTACAATAATTTCGAAGTGATATTATTTGATAATAATTCCACTGATGATAGTATAAATTATGTAAAGAATAACATCGCTGATAGCAGGATAAAACTGATCAGTTCAGAAAAAAACCTGGGATTTGCAGGAGGAAACAATGAAGCACTAAAGCATTGTTCAAATGATATTATTGTATTACTGAATAACGATACAGTTGTTGAAAATAACTGGCTTGCAAATCTTGCTGAAGCTGTTAAAGAAGGCAATACAGTTGCGTCTTCATTTGTAATCACGGAAGGGATTCCGGAAAAATATTACAAAACGAACGGCTCAGTATCTTATTTAATGTATAATATCATGAATATCTTCCCTGATATTACTGATGAGTTCTACCCAAATGGATGTTCAATGATATTCAGGAAAAGTGAGCTCGGTATTCCGTTCGATGATGATTACTTTTTCTATGGTGAAGATGTATACCTGGGGCTGAAAGCCCGGTTTAAAGGAATGAAGATTAAATTTGTTAAAAGTTCTTTGGTTCACCATAAAGGAACGGGTTCAGTAACGGCGAACAGTTTCAGGACATTTTGCCAGGAACGTAATAGATTTTTGAATTTGTATTTATTTTTCAGTTTTGGTTTCATACTTAGAATTCTGCCATACATTACATTTAATCATACCTTAAAGACTTTGCTTTCTGTTTTTTCCAAGAAACACTCAACTACCGGCATATTAAAAGCTTACTTATGGTTCTATTTTCATATTCCTTTAATAATTAAGAAACGGAAAGAGCTTGCACCAATTAAACAGGTTAATGAAAAAGAGATCATTAAGTACATTTCATGTAAAGTAGTAAATGATGGCTCAGCATTTGCAGCAATACTTAATCATATATCATACATATACTCACGGCTAATGGGCATTAAGCCTGTTGAATATTACCTTAAGAATAAACTGCCCATATAAAATTTCATTTATACTGCTCTAATCACTTACTACAATCAATTTTAATGCTTATTTTTGTATTCAAACAATTCATTTTTGGGTAAATTTAAGATATTACAGCTAATTGATGGCGGTTTTTTAGGCGGCGGACAGACGAATGTCCTATCCATTGCCAAAAATGCTGATAAGTCGAAGTTTGATGTTTCAATAGCTGCCGCAGGAGGTGAAAAGTTCGAAGATGAAGTCCATAAAAATAATATAACTTTTTACCCGATAGAGCTTCCAAAACTGCTCAGGACAAAATACCTGAAGAAACTTGAGGCACTTTACAATGAGCATAAATTTGATCTGATACATACACACGGCGGTGTTGCGGGATTTTATGGCAGAATACTGAAGAAACATCACCCTGAAGTAAAGTGCGTGCACACTATCCACGGTATCCATTACATAAACAGCGGAAATATTTTAAGGAAAAGTGTTTCTAAAACCATAGAACAATATCTTGTGCAGTTTACAGACAGAACTATTTGTGAAACGCATAATGATTATTTGACTGCAGTAAAAAACAGAATCGCGGACAGAACCAAAACTGATATTATTCCAAACGGGATAGATATATCAAAATTCGCTAACCTGAAAAGGAATACTGACCTGATAAGCAGACTTTGTTTTAATGCGGATAATTTTATAATTGGTAATATTTCGAGGTTTGATGAGCAGAAAAACCAGCAATTGATACTACAGGCAGCGTATTTTTTGATACGAAAATATCCGCAAATGAGATTTGTATTTGTTGGCTCAGGGAAACATCTTAAACAGATGCAAGATCTTACCCGTGAATCCAAACTCGAAGAATATGTAGTGTTCACGGGTGAGCAGGAAAATCTTGCAGACTATTATTCAATTTTTGACATTTTCGTATTCCCATCATTATGGGAAGGTATGCCATATGTTTTGCTTGAAGCAATGGCTTCAAGGCTTCCGATAATCTGCAGCAAGTTGCCTAATCTGCTTGAAGTTGTAAAGAGTGATTATTCTGCATTTACTATCAATCCGCGCGATATGGATGACCTGTTTAGAAAAATTTCCGCGATGTATCAAAGCAAAGAATTAAGAGAAGAGCTGGCACAGAATGCTATGATAGAATCAACCCAGTACGATATTTCTGAAACTGTACCTAAAATTGAACAAGTTTATGAAGAGGTACTTTCAGCATGAAGAGAATTGGAATATTTGGAGGTACGTTTGATCCTGTACATAACGGTCATTTAATTATGGCAGAAAATGTTAAAGACCAGATGCATCTGGATGAAGTGATGTTTATTCCTTCACGTATTCCCCCTTTAAAGGATATTGATAATGTCTCCGATGCTGCGCACAGGGTTAACATGCTTAAGCTTGCAATTGCAGGAAACGATGCGTTCACTTATAGTGATGTTGAGCTGAATATGCCGGGCACAGAACCGAATTACACTGTAAAAACACTGCTGAAGCTGCGCGATGAATATTCAAGGTATGAAGTTAAATTTTATTTAATTATCGGAATGGATCAGTTGATAAACCTGCATAAATGGAAAGACCCGGGAAAGCTATTCCTGCTATCCGAAGTCATTATCATCAACCGTCCCGGTTACCTGATACAGCAGGTTGAAAATGAATACAGCAGGCAGGGTATTTTCGTACCCGTCCCGAACATCGATATATCAGCTACTGATATCAGGTTCAGAATAAACGAAAAAAGGTCAATCAAATACCTGGTGCCACAGGCTGTTGAAAACTATATCTACGAAAATAATTTATATAAATAATCATTTAATCTTTTAATGAACACCAAAAATTCAATAGTTGTAATGAAGTTCGGCGGAACTTACGTTCAGGATAGTATCGCAATAAGGAATGTCATAAACATTGTTAAAAACAATAAGTTAA
>JABFSP010000364.1 GCA_013140565.1 Ignavibacteria bacterium | reverse complement strand
GTAAAGATCAGTGCTGTAGTTGTGAATATTGATACCCAAACCGGCAAATCAGTTGGGATAAAAAGAATTTTCGAGCCGGGGTTTAAGAATTAAAAATCCTAACCGCAAAGGCGCGGAGACGCAAAGTACATATTTATAAAAACCTGATAGGTTAATAACCAATCAGGTTTTTTTCGTTTCATATTAATCTTTTAAATCCGTTAATCTGATGAATCTGATAAATCCGATCAATCTGTGATTTATTTCATCAATACCATTTTCTTAGTTTCAACAAAATCGTCTGTAATTATCTTATAAAAATACACCCCACTTGAAAAATTCGAGCCGTCCCAGTCCGCTTCATATGTACCGGGTTTAAGCTCTTCGTTCACAAGTGTGGCAACTTCACTACCCCGCATATCATAAATAATAAGCTTCACAATTGATGCCTTCGGCACTGCAAACTTGATTTTAGTCTGTGGATTGAATGGGTTGGGATAGTTTGAGGAAAGAGAATAGTTGTATGGTACATTTGTGCTAATTATTTGTAGACCTACAACTGCTCCCCCATTAATAGTTTTAATTAATACTCCATTTGCCCCTGCAGCCCAGCCTGTCATTTCGTTAATAAAAAACATCGATCTGAAAACTGTTTGGGTACCCGGCCTCTGCAAAGCAAATGATTGACCGCAATTAGTTGTTTTGTATATAGAGTCCTTATTGGTGGAGACATAGCCTATACAACTATCACAAAAAAATAAATCATTTATTGCCCCACTTAACTGCAGGGGATTCCAGGATGTTCCATTATTAGTACTTCTATATAATGAATGCCCACTTAATACAACATAACCATATTTATTTCCATCGAAATACATATTACCCATACTGACTTGAAAAAAACTGTAGAGAGTTGAAAAGTTGTTACCAAAATTGGTACTTTTTAGTAACCATCCAGTAGTATAATAAGGTGGAATTGAAGTCCAACCCGATACATAAACATCCGCATTTTTTGTCATGAATAACCCTTCTACGGAACTACCACTAAAATACATTTGCTGCCAACTTTCACCCCCGTTAGTTGTCACCTTTGCATTGCCTGTACCAACGACAGTTCCTGAGTCATTGTTTGCAAAACTTAGATACTCAAAAAAATATCCGTTAGTACCATTAAAAACTATGGACCAATTTATTCCTGAGTTAGTGGACTTGATAACATTATCATAATAAATCGCATAAACAGTATTTGCATCTGTAAACTGAACACCATGTATTACTGTGTCATTTACTCCAATATATATTGGTGTCCAACTGCTACCTCCGTTTATGGTTCTCAACATCAAACCTCCTCTACCAACTATAATTCCGGTATCTTTATCCATAAAACTGATTGAAAGTATTTCTTTTGTAGTACCGGTTTGCTGAACAAACCACCAGCTTTGGGCATAGCTATAGCTTGTAATTAATAGTAATAAAAAACTAAGTGTAATAAATTTTTTCATGGTCTTTTCACTTCATTAATATCATTTTCTTCGTTTCTACAAAATCACCTGCAATTAACTTATAAAAATACACACCGCTCGAATAATTCGAGGCGTCCCAGTCAGCTTCATACGTGCCGGGTTTAAGCTCTTCGTTTACAAGTGTGGTGACTTCCCTGCCGAGCAAATCATAAATAACCAGCTTCACGTTTGTCGTTTGATCTTTCACATTTGACGGCACCGCAAACTTAATCTTCGTTTGCGGATTGAAGGGGTTGGGGTAGTTTTGGGAGAGTGAAAGAAAATTTGGAATATTTGTAGAATTTCCAGTTAAATTAAGTATAGGTCCTCCCATATCAATGGTCTTTAAAATAGTACCATTAGTACCTACAGCATAACCAATATATTGTGAAGTAAAGAATATTGAATAGATTCTATCAAAAGATGTCACAGGTTTTAAAATCACCCAGTTATTACCATTATCTATAGTTCTTAATATCATGCCACCGGATGTAACATACCCAGTATTTTCATTAACAAAAAAAACTGAATTTGACCCATTCCGTTCTGCTCCATGATCTGGCTCATAATGAATAAGCCAGTTTTCACCACCATTAGAGGTTTTAAGTATATATGTTACCTGAAAATGTGGCGGGGTAGGATGTATATGTATACCTGTAACATAGCCGTTTAAATTCGAAGTAAAATACGTTGATAACAAATCAGAAGGAGAACTTGTAACAGTAAATTTAACTGACCAGTTTTGGCCTCCATTTGTAGATTTGATAACTACATTTCCACCGGTGCAATAGCCTGTATTTTCATCTGCAAAAAATACAGAATTCAGGTTGACCGATACGCCTGATGTTAACTGATTCCAGCTTAAACCATTATTTGTACTTTTAAGAATTGTCCCGCCTTGACCACAAATAAACAAAGTACTTGTATTAGTGCTGCTTATAGAATTCAAATTAGTATTTACGCCACTAATCAAGTTTACCCAATTGATTCCCCCATTTGTAGTTGTAATGATTCTGCCGCTATCGGCAACAGCATATCCTGTAGAATTATCTTTAAAAAAAACGGAATTAAAATTATATGTTACCCCTGTATTAAGTAAATTCCATTTATTTCCTGCATTTGTAGTATTAATTATTGCACCACCGTAGCCTGCACAATATCCCGTATCCATTGAAGGGAAGAAAACACTTTTTAAATTATTTCTTGGTCCGGTAACTGCAGAGTACCAGGAATTACCTTCATCAGTTGATTTATAAAATGCACCATGAAACCCACCAACATAAATAGTAGTTGAATTACTGAAACTTACCGAGTTGAAAAGGAAATTGTTATTATAGGAATTGAACCAGCTGTTACCGGAATTTGTTGTTTTAAGTAATACATTATCACCGCATACAAAACCAGTATTTGGACCATAAAATGTAATAGAGTTTAGATATTCTGTTGTGCCGGAAACTAAAGTTATCCAGTTATCTCCTCCATTTACAGTTTTAAATATCTTCCCATTGGCACCTACTGCAAAACCTGTTGAGCTATTAACAAAAATAAATGATTCTAATTGTAAAAAAGGTCCGATACCTTCAATTGTACTCCAATTTAAACCACTATTAGTAGTTTTATACATATAACTATCGCCAGCAAACCCAGTTACTGAGTTAATAAAGTACACTTCTCTTGCATTTACTGGTGATACAGTTGACCAATTTATTCCGCCATTAGTAGTTTTGTATAGATATGAAGAATTAACTGCATAACCTGTATTGTAATCAATAAAATGCATACCATAGACAGAAGAAAATAAGTATTGCCAGTTCAATCCTCCATTCATAGTTTTAAAAATTGCATTATTTCCTATTACAAATCCTGTGTTCACATCCAGAAATTGTGATGAATTATAGTTAATATCATAATCTGTGGTAATAAATTTCCAGGTTAACCCAGTATTTGTAGTTTTAACAATAGTATTTTCAATCCCAATTACAAAACCTGTATTGTCGTTAATAAATTTAATAGATTTTATTGAATTATTAGGGGGCAATGGGTTCTGCCAAAACCAACCAGTTTGTGAAAAAGATAGATTTGAAAATACTAAGCAAAATAATATTATAATAATATTTAAATTTTTCATATCAATATAATTCTATTTCATCAAAATCATTTTTTTTGTTTCAACAAAGCTTTCAGTAATTATCTTATAAAAATACACACCACTTGAATAATTCGAGGCATCCCAGTCAGCTTCATATGTGCCGGGTTTAAGCGCTTCGTTCACAAGTGTTGCAACTTCCCGCCCAAGGAGATCATAAATAATAAGTCTTACGGTTGACGTATGTCCTTTCAAATTTGACGGTATCGCAAACTTAATTTTGGTTTGCGGATTGAATGGATTGGGGTAGTTTTGGGAGAGATAATATATTTCAGGAGTGACATTAGATATCATTTTAATACCGATTATTTCTGTTAAGGAACGTTTCCATACAGAGTTATCTATAGTACCTGCCAGAATATAACCATTAAAAATACATAAACTGCTAATACCAACACCATTTAAGC
>JABFSP010000212.1 GCA_013140565.1 Ignavibacteria bacterium | reverse complement strand
GTCAATGTATGGGGCATAAATGAATCATAATATATGTAATTAAAAATTTGATTTGCCGATACGATTACAGCAATTACAAATAAATACTTAATTACAGAAAACTTTCTCTCTTCATAATAGACTATTGACCATAGTATCAAAACAAGAAATAAACCTTCACCCCGGGTTAATATCAATAAACCGGATAGTACTGAAAGCAACCACAAATTTTTCTTTAAGTAAAAAACTATGCAAAGCACACTAAGCAATACAAATAGATTCGACTCGAGACCAAAAGTCATGTAAAAATATTTCGAACTAATAAAAATCATCGAAGATAAGAATGCAAGAGTTGGTTTGTTAAGATAATAGAACAAGTATGCAAGTGAAATTCCGGCTGAAATTATGAATATCGAATTGAGTATAAGCTGCGTGACTTCTACTTCACGGGTAATTAAAGAAGCTATTAATGAGACATAGATATACAAAGGGGAGCTTATTGCGTTAAACCTCTCACCTATATTATATACCAGACCATATCCATTAATGAAGTTTTCAATATACCTGTAATATATTAGGGCATCATCAAGTCTAAAATTGCGGTTCAAAAAGGTGACCAGGATCCC
The DNA here is from genome assembly GCA_013140565.1 of Ignavibacteria bacterium. Taxonomy (GTDB): domain Bacteria; phylum Bacteroidota; class Ignavibacteria; order Tepidaquicellales; family OLB5; genus OLB5. The sequence goes on along the minus strand of JABFSP010000212.1, from coordinate 15,183 downwards.
AAAAAGAAAAACCAGAAGATAGTTTAAATTTTTTAATGTAAGCCGGTTCATTGTTAAAATTAATCATAAAAAAATCAAAATATAATAGCATTATTCAGATTAAAAAGTTTCCAGTAAAAACAATAAAATTTCTATTAAAAAGAATCCATTAGTTTTTTTATTCTTTCCCTGAACCTGATATCATTGGTACTATTGAGCAGTTCTTCAAGAAAAGGCTTAGAACTTAGATCCTTTACCTTCTCAAGCAGACCCAAAACCATCCCTTGAGTGCTTCTTGGAGTATTAAATAATTTACTGTTCAGGAATTCGATTACTTTCGGGTCATTTAGGTAAGCGTCAAGACCGTTTATGGCAATATTGCGAACTCTTGCGGTACTTCCTGTTTCACCATACTTCAGAAATACATCCTTTGCGCGTGGATCTTTGGATTTGGCAAGCGCCGTAAGCACATTTCTGCGGATAATATCAACGTGAGAATCCATTTCAATGTACGGAATAACAGCGTCATATATCTTATCAGCTTCCAGAATATCCGAGAGCGCAGTCACAGCATCCGCTGCAGAGTAGTAGCTTGTTTCATTCGCAATAAGATTGGTAAGGAAGTATTGCAGCACAGCCGTGTTCTCTTTTTCTTCGGGGTGATTGTTTAACAGTGTGCCAAGCTGTAACAAATATGTTCTTCTTATCCTGGAATCAGGTTCATCTATCATGTTCTTCATGTAAACTTCTGTGACCGCTTTGTTTTTAGATGCGGAAAGAACCTTAATAGCTTCGCATCTCACTCCCCAAAAGCTGTCATTTCTCATTTTGCTTTTTATCGCATCAACTGCATCATCATCGTTAATAAAATCTTTCAAGCCATTCAAAGCTGTAAGTCTGTCAATTACATCAAACGAATTATTTAACTGGTACAACCAGTCACTCTTTGGTTTGGTAAAATAAAGTTTGCATAGAACTTTATTGCCCTTATTAAAATTGATATTCAGCGGTTTTGAATCAACTTTTATTTTATAAGTTTTCATTTCATCTGAAGTTTCCATCGTAACATTTTGCTTACCCGTTTCGGTTATTATCTCAATCGGCACGGGAGTCTTAAACACAGAAGATGAATCCATTCTTTGCACCTGCTTCGCATTAAGTGTAATTTCTTTTGTGCTTTCGTCGTAAGTATAATCAACCTTAAATTCCGGCTGACCCGCATTATATATCCACTCATTAAAGAACCAGTTCATATTTGCAGGCATCTGGTCTAATAGCGGATTATCAAGTGCTGCATGCAGCGCATCAGAAAGATCTTTGGTGACTACCGGTTTGAATTCATTTTTGGTAATAAAAATATTCATGGTTTTGCGGAACTTCTCATCTCCCACAAGATACCTCAGCATATTCAGCACAACAGAACCTTTATCATAAGTATTGGTAGTTAGCCCTTCACGTATATATATAGGTTTTCGGGTAGTTGAATCAACCTTAATTGCATCATTGCCGTTGCGGAATATATTGTAATCAAATTCATCTTTTCCCAATAAATGCTCGGTGTACAGGCATTGGTAATACGTAGCGAAGCTTTCATTCAGCCATATTTCGTTCCAGTTCTTGCAGGTTAAAACGTCACCCCACCACTGGTGCGCAAGCTCATGAGCTACAAGGTTAGTTGCATTGTAATCAGGCTCAGTCTTTTCATCATAAACAGAGCCTTCAAACAGCACAACTGCGCCGGTATTTTCCATACCGCCGTAAATGAAATCCTGCACAGCAACCTGCCGGAACTCATGCCACGGATAGCGGTATCCAATATATTCAGAAAAGAATTTTACAATATCGGCAGTCTGCTCATATGCATTTTCTCCCCATTGCTTTTTGCCGGGCGGCACGTATGATATGACCGGGATTCCATCCCATGAAGTGCTGATGATATCCCAATTGCCAATACCAAGCATTACAAGATATGATGAATGCGGTTTATCATTGACCCAGTGCCAGGTGGTATAATTCAGCTTATCAAACTTATTCTTTAATACACCATTTGAAATAGTCTGGTATTTGTTGCTAACGGTAACATATATTTCAGTGGTAGCCTTATCATTGGGGTAATCATAACAGGGGAACCAATATCTATTGTCTTCGCCTTCACCCTGAGACCATACTTCATAGCGTTTACTTGGAAAAGTGGGGGTTGGTGAAATGAAGTATAAACCTTTTTCAGGATTTGTTACAGTATAAAAAACTCCGTAAATAATAGTATCTCCCTGGTTTAAGCTCTTGTCCAGCCTTATCTTTAATTTCTTTTTGTCATATTCAAAAGTGACACCTCCAAATAGTGCATCATTTCTGATATCTGTCTTTCGCGATGCATATCTGACAACACTGATTTTTTCCATTCCAACAGCGTCAATTTCAAATTCTGAAAAATTATTTAACGTTGGAACAATAAATGACTGCATTTCCCCTTTAACTGTTTTGCTTTCAGGATCAACTTCTATATTAAGTAGAATATGCTTAACATCATAATTGCTTTGGCGTTCAGAGGGCTCCTGTCCGAACATTTGTGAATATATTGAGTAATTAAATAAGGATATTAACAGAAGAATTATAATGAAAAAGTATTTTCTTTTCATTTCACGGGGACTTTTGAAGTTCTTTAAATGTATGTGAAATTAAAGTCTATGATTAAAATAAAAAAGGGGAATTTATCCCCTTAAAATTCGTAATTCACAATTCGTAATTCCTAATTAGAGTTCTCTATCCAGATTCCGTCTTCCTTCATTATACCTATAAGCTTATCCAACGCTTCGGGGTATGGAATGCCGCGCTCTATGACTTCTTTTCCGCGGTATAGAGTTATCCAGTTGGGTCCTGACCCCACAAAACCATAATCGGCGTCAGCCATTTCACCGGGCCCGTTTACAATGCAACCCATAATAGCGATTTTTACGCCCTTTAAATGGTCAGTTCGTTTCTTTATCATAGCTGTTGTTACCTGCAGGTCAAACTGCGTTCTGCCGCAGCTTGGGCAGCTAATGTATTCAGTTTTAGAAATCCTTGTTCTGGTAGCCTGAAGTATTCCAAAGCTAACACGGTTAATTACATCAATATTGTTTTCTGCTTTTATCCAGATACCGTCACCCATTCCATCAATTAACAAAGCGCCTAGATCTGTTGCGCTGCTTATGGTGAGATCTTCATCATCAATACCGGCGTAGCTGCGTGATATTATCACGGGTGTTTCAATCCCCTGCTGCATAAGCTCAATAATTGCCCTGCGCTCTTCAGCCATTCCGTGCTGATTGGAAGTATTAATTACCAGCACACAAAATTTATCCTTCTTCACAGCTTCAAGCAGTTCAGAAGTGAGTTCATTAATTGTAACTGAAACAAAATTTATCCTGTATGATTTTCTTTCAGCTGTTAAGTATTCCTGCTGAGTAAATAACGGGAATGAATCAGACTTATCTTCAAGTGTCTTCCAGAAACTATAATCAAATATTTTCTTCAGCGTTCCGGGCAGCGCATAAGGTAGGTCATTTGCCCCGAGGTAAATAAAATCAGGCGCCAAATCGCCAATGTTCCACTTATCCAGCTCGTTGTAATAGCTGTATGAAATTTTTTCAAGTGAAGAAGGCTCAGAAAACTTTTTCGCATCAAGACTCAATATAACTACTGGCACATGATGATTGCCTATTTTATCGGTCTCATACGTCTTTCTGCGCTGATATGAAAAGGGGTCGTATGGAGTTTCAGTATCCAAATCCGCAATCGGAGTATGACTTTGACGATCGTTATATCTCTCTACGATCCTTTTGCATACGGGAATTTCAAACTCAGGGTCTTCTGTGAGTGATACTCTTATAGTATCACCAAGTCCGTCTTCAAGCAGTGTGCCAATACCGACTGATGATTTTATTCTGCCGTCTTCGCCATCACCCGCTTCGGTTACTCCCAAATGCAGTGGATAGTTCATTCCTTCTTCGATCATCCTGTTAACCAGCAGCCTGTATGCTTCTACCATAACCTGCGTATTGGATGATTTCATCGAAAGGATTATCTCGTGGTAATTCAGCTCACGGCAAATGCGCACAAACTCAAGTGCTGATTCCACCATACCAATAGGCGTATCTCCGTAACGATTCATAATTCTATCGCTCAATGACCCGTGGTTTGTGCCAATTCTCATAGCAGTTCCGTATTCTTTGCATATCTTTACCAGGGGTGAAAATTGCTCGTAAATTCTCTCAAGCTCTTCATTATACAGCTCATCGGTAAAACTGAATACTTTGAATTTCTTTTTGTCTGCATAATTGCCGGGGTTAACACGGACTTTCTCTACAATTCTCGCGGCAAGCTCAGCGGCATCGGGTTTAAAATGGATATCCGCAACAATCGGGGTATCATATCCGCGGGCACGGAGCTCATTTTTGATGTTCTCAAGATTTTTTGCTTCCTTCACGGCGGGAGCCGTAATTCTAACCAGTTCACTACCCGCTTCAATCATGCGAATTGATTGCTCAACTGTACCTTTGGTATCCATGGTATCAGTTGTAGTCATTGATTGCACCCTGATGGGATTATTTCCTCCAATGCCAACATTACCAACCATTACTTCACGGGTCTTAAACCTTGAGTATTTTGTTAAAGAGTTGTTGTATATTTTAGATGCTGTTATAACTTCCATTTACTTTATTGAATATCAATTAACTTTAATGTAACAGGGTTTGATTGCTGCTTGAACATTGTAAATACATTATATCAATGTATCTTCTTGCTTGCTTCAAATAAAATGCGTTTTTCTTCTTCGGTCAGGTTCTGATAGCCATCTTTGCCAATTTTATCAAGTATCTCATCAACTTTTTCCTGTGTAATATCGGAATCAGAATAATTATTACCTTTGGAATAATACTCAGCATCGCTTATATTTTCACCGGTCGAAGTAGCATTATATTTTTCGTAATACCTGTTGCGGTATATGTTTGTCGGGCGTTTTTGGTTTATATTCGGTTTTTTATCAAACCTGAATAGATCATTAATGTTACTTCTTGTTATCAGTATATAAACAAACCCAACCAATGCTCCGCCCAGATGCGCAAGATGTGCAACACCGGTATTGCTGCCTACTGAAAATAATTCAATAGCCATATAGATTATTACAAAATACTTTGCCTTGATGGGAAGCAGGAAGTACAGGTAAATTTCCCTGTTGGGGAAAAGCATACCGAAAGCAACAAGTATTCCGTATACAGAGCCTGAGGCACCTACTGTCGGCAGGTTAAGTCCGCTGAATAATGGAGTAAGCAGAATTGTCGCAAGTCCCGCACCAACACCGCACATTAAATAGTACATCAAAAACTTTTTTGAGCCCCAGATGTTTTCAAGCTCCATACCGAACATCCATAATGCAAGCATGTTCAGGAACAGATGCCAGAAACCCCCGTGCATGAAGAGATAAGTGAACAGCTGCCATGGGTAGAACGGGAAAACTTCACTTCCAATTGGATTGAGCGCAAAGTATTTCAGAAAGAAAACGGAAATCGGGACGCCACCAACTTTGAATCCTGCAAAAATAAAATGCTGAAAAATAAATATGGCAATATTTGATATCAGCAGGTATTTAATGACCGGAGGGAAAAATGAAAATCCCCCGAACATTGAAGGTCTGTTATACCTCAAGTTCTGATTAGTAAACCTGTCTTTTTGTGAGTTAAATATTCCCATTTATTATTATAGACTCTTCACTTCGCTAAAAATTTTAAAGCCCAGAAAATTTTACTGCGCGAGAAATTTTACTTCTCCCTGAGCCCTTTCAAGGTCTTCAGGAAAGTCAATTTCCATACATTTATATTCTGAAACATCAACAGCATACATAGCGTTCCCCCTGTCATAAAGCTCCTGGAACGATGCTTCATAGAACTCATTTACATTATTTTCCTGAACAATTTTGCGCTCAAGTACTTCCCCAAGCATAGTAAAAAAATCAAAAGAAAACCGTTCTATGCCAATTGATTCGCCGTAACTCGCATTAATATCCAGATGTTTGCCAATATGCTCAATTTTGTTAGTACTATCAATTATAACTTTAATCTCCTCTTCGCTTAGTGTGTGACCCCGTTTTACGGCAAGGCAATCTGTGTGCGGAAATTCAAAAAGCTTCGAAATTATGCGGTAATCGAACAAAATGTCGCTATCCAGCAGAATAGAATCACCTTTTATGTAGTTTTTCGTCATCCAAAGCGAATAGCTGTTATTGTTATTTTCGTAGTCGCTATTGGTTAAGTAAGTTATTTCCAGTTTCGGGAATATCTCCGAAATATGCTCTTTTATCATATTTTCCCTGTAACCTGTGACCATAACGAAGCTATTAACTCCATTTTTAAGGATATTGTTGATCGTCATTTCAAGCAGGCTCTTGCCGCCAACCTGCAATAAACACTTTGGTGTTTCATCTGTAAGCGGGCGAAGCCGTTTTGCCATACCCGCAGCTAATATTATTGCCTGCAAATTTGCTCCTTTATGTAAACCACAAAAATACTTAAAATGTGAATGAGAAGCAGTGGAGAAAACATGATTTAATGGAGAAAAAGAATAGGTATTAGATAAATTAAAATCTTTCCTATATTTGAACTCTCAATTAATAATAATCTATGGAATTATTAAAAATACTCACTCTGATCGTTCAAATGGGAATGCCGCTTACATTCCCCGATGGTGACAAATCACTTCAGCAGCCGCTGGCGGATAAAATTGAAGTTATATGCAAGGATGATAAATATCCTGAGGCTTCAAAACTACACGAACTGAAGAACACTACGAAATTCAAAAAAACAAAACCATCAATTCTCACAAAAGAAAACACGAAGAATCTGTATATTTTTTTAACTCACATTGATTCAACTTATCTGTACCTTGAAGATTGTGATTACAGTCTGCTGAAATTCATGCGCTATAAAACTGAAAAACAGAACCTGCAGTATAAAGTGGTTGATTCAATGACTTACTTTGTGAATGAAGAAAAGCTAAGACTTGTAAGGTGGAATAATCCGATAGGCTTTAAGATATTTGAAAATAACACAGTGTTTGAAACTACATTTAATAACTACACTGAGTACTGGGAGTGTGGCAATAAGCTGGATTATTCACCAAAATACCCATATACATTCCCTAAACCAACTCCGCTTAGGATAAACTACACTGATGAGCAGCACGAGGATCTTGCCTATATATTAAAGAACCCGATAATGGTGTTTTCAATTCTGCCGTTTGATGAAATGACTTATGAGCTTCCTTACAACCTTGAGGCTTCCTCAAAAAAGGAGGAGCTTGAAACAAGCTCCGGCAGGAATATTGAAGGTACAGGAATTGACCTGGATAACGATAAAATTCTTGATGCTTTCTGGTATAACGAAGTTCAGGACAGCAAAATAGTTGAGGTTGTAACAAGGCTTTATGTGAATATTGAAGGCAAGTGGATACCGATATGGTACACATATTTCAGAGAAATGTAAATATTACAGAGAGATTGTTTAAGTTATGATAAAAGCAGTAATTTTTGATATGGACGGCGTTATACTTGATTCAGAGCCGTTCTGGAAAGAAGCGGAAATAAAAATATTCAATTCTTTGGGCGTACCATTGACCGAAGAAATGTGCGAAACAACTACCGGCATGCGCCTTGTTGATGTTGTTAAGTTATGGCATGAAAAATATCCTTGGGACATAAAAGCCAATCCTTTAAAAAAAGTTGGTGCTGAAATAGTAGATTCACTAATTCTACTGATAAAACAGAAGGGTGTATTGAACGCGGGTGTTACAGAATTACTGGAAATGTTCGCAGTAAAAGAACTGCCAATGGCAATTGCTTCTTCAAGCGATAAGAAGATAATTGATGCGGTAATGAATAAATTTGATATTTCGAAGTATTTCAAAGTTATCCATTCAGCTGAATTTGAAGAGTATGGCAAACCGCACCCCGCAATTTATTTATCAACAGCAAAAATGCTGGGTGTTGCTCCCCAGGATTGCCTTGCTATAGAAGACTCATTTAACGGAGTAATTTCAGCAATAGCCGCAAGAATGAAGACTGCTGCATATCCTGAAAAAACGAACTTTTACAATCCAAAATTCGCAATTGCCGATATCAGGTTCAGAACCCTGAAAGATTTCACAGAAACGGAATTTAAATTGCTGGATGTATAATTAACAATTACAGAAGGACCGGTAGAAATTACCTGAGTATCCAGAATATCGTAAATGAAAAAATATTTTATATTTTGTCTAATCATATTCCTGAATAAACCCCTCTTTTCGCAGGAGAATATCTATGTCAAAGATTTCATTTATTTCTGGGAAACCTTCAGGGATAATTACGGCTATTTTGATAATAGGCAGACCGACTGGAACAAGGTAAAAGAGATCTACCTGCCTGAAGCTCAGAAAATTGATAACAGAACTGAATTCATTTCAATGCTTGAAAGAGTTATTGCAGAATTGTATGATAACCATACTCATCTTCTTACTAATCTTTCATCTTCATACAGGCTTACGCCTTCTGGGCTTGATATCTGGCCTGAACTGGAAAACAACAAGTATATTATTAAAGAAGTACGTGCCGGATCAGGTGCTGATTTTTGCGGTATAAAACCCGGTATGGAAATAATCCAGATAAATAACCTTGAAATCGGGGAAGCGATAATGCAAATTACAGGGAAGGCAATAAATAATCCTGGTAAAGAAGTTAAAGAATGGGCTATAAGAACATTGCTTGCTGGAAATTATGAAACCAAAAGGGTTTTGAAGTTAAGTTATAACGGTGAGGAGTTTATCAGGGAACCGGATAAAGATAAAGATACATACAGTTATTTTAAATACGATACTAATATTAAATCAAAGATTTTAGAAAACAATATTGGTTACATTATAATAAATAACTCTCTGGGCGATGAAACTACAGTGCAAATGTTCGATAGTGTGCTGAATTCAATCTGGAATACAAGGGCACTGATAATTGATCTCAGGGAAACACCTGGTGGCGGCAGTTCAATTGTTGCCCGGGGAATCATGAGCAGGTTTATAAATGAACCAATGCCGTATCAAGTTCACCTGTTACCCGCCGAAGAAAAATTGACTGGAGTAAAAAGAGGATGGGTTGAATATGTTTACCCCAGAGGAATAATGTATGATAAACCACTTATAATTCTTGTTAACCACTGGACTGGCAGTATGGGAGAAGGGATCGCAATTGGGTTTGATGCTCTTAATCGTGCGGAAATAATCGGCACCAGGATGGCAGGGTTGGTTGGGGCAAAATATGATTTTAAACTTCCTGAAACAGGAATCGGGGTAAGTTATTCAGCCGAAAAACTGTTTCATGTAAATGGTACGCCGCGCGAAAACTATGTACCGGATATTTTGGTTGAACCTGATGATAAACCCGGAGACCTGATACTTGAAACAGCCATCAAATTTTTGAATGAAAAAATTAAATAATATGAGTAAAACCTATGCTTATAGTTGTTGCTGGACCGTACAACGCTAATACTGATGAAGAAAAAGCGAAAAATCTTAAGGCAATGAATATTGCCGCTGCCGCGGTTTACAAAAAAGGGCATATTCCTGTTATTGGTGTGAATGCATCGCTGTATGTTGCAGATGAGCTTCCTGAGCTTGACCGCAGACAGGTTATTTCTGATATTTCTTTTGCTGTTGTTGAGCGTTGTGATGCGATTCTAATTATCGGCTCATCGCCCGGGGCTGATCATGAACGTAGTTTAATTTAAAAAGAGGACTACCTGTATATTATTCCATAAACGATATTCCTGTGGTAATATGAATCCAAACGTACCCTTTTATATTGATGCAGTTTTATTTATTGTTGTTATAATAATTGTATTGTTTATTTTTTACTCATTGAAGCATGCACTTCATTCTATGGATGCCCCTGCTTCAAAGAAAAAAAAGTATTATATAGTAACAGCAGTTATTATAGCCGGCTGGCTGATAACATCTGCACTGATCGCATTCAACGGTACTTTAATGGATTTCACCTCTACTCCCCCAAAATTAATGTTGATAGTTCTTCCTCCTGTACTTGCTATAAGTTACTTAAGCAGCTCAACCCGCGTGAATGCATTGATCCAGGAAATTCCATCATCTTGGCTGGTGTATATACAATCATTTAGAATTCTTGTCGAAGTATTCCTTTGGATGCTGTTTGCGCGAAATATCATTCCTGTTCAAATGACATTTGAAGGATTGAATTATGATGTATTAACAGGTCTCAGCTCTCCCTTAGTTGCCTATTATGCGCTTAGCCAGAATAAATGGCCGCGTATTGTAGCTGTACTATGGAATTTTGCAGGGTTACTTCTGGTAACCAATATTTTCCTGATTGCATTCTTATCAACACCCGGACCAATGAGGCAATTCTTCAATGAACCGTCAAATACAATTGTGGCATATTTCCCGTTTGTCTGGCTGCCTGCATTCATTGTCCCGTTTGCTTACCTGATGCATATACTTTCTATAAAGCAGATCATAAAATTCAATAAATAAATTGGAACTGCCATATACAGAATCAGAACGGTTGATACTACGATCATTGACAATAAATGATGCAGAAGAACTATTCCAATTCAGGACGCGCAATGCTGAGTTCTTTAAGCCCTGGAGCCCAACTTATCCCAAAGATTACTTTAACCCTGATTATCACAGGAAAAATTTAATTCAGATAGAATCAGATGCAATGAAAGGCTTGCTTGTTCAGTTTGGGGCATACCTGAAAACAGATCCGAAAAGGATGATTGGATCAATTGTGTTTTCAAATATCATCATGGGACCATTTAAATCATGTTACCTTGGATACAGAACAGATAAGGATCAACTCAACAAAGGATATGCGACTGAAGCAATAATTGCAGGCGGTAAGTATATGTTTAAAGAAAAAAAACTGCACAGAATCGAAGCGAACATCATTCCGCGCAACATTGCTTCAGTAAAAGCAATCGAGAAAGCGGGATTTATTTACGAGGGAATATCAAAGAAATATCTGAATATTAACGGTGTATGGGAAGATCATTTACATTACGTACTGCTAAACAGCGAAATTGAATAATTTTTAATCTAAATCCCTAATTCAGACTTTCAACTTTAAAAGGTTCAAGTGCTTCATTGATTGCAGATGCTCCCGGGTAGAATGAAACTATCTTTTGAAGCACTTCATCAAGAATCGCATCAGGACACGATGCGCCGCTTGTGAGAATAATTTCAGTTGGTTTATTGCCGGATATCTTTAACCAATCAGATGTTGTCTCTTCTTCGTTTTTGTGAATATTATAGTGGCTTATCTGCTTTTCAGAAATTATCTTTTCTGCTCCCGAAATAAAATAAACGGGTAATTTACTTTCACAAAGCTCTACAATATGAGATGTATTGGAACTGTTATATCCACCAACAACTATTGCGAAATCAGCATTGCCGTCAAGCAATCCCAAAGTAGCCTGTTGGTTATCGTAAGTGGCATAACATAATGTATCACTTGTATCAGCGTAGTGATCTTTGATTTTATCCTCACCATACTTTTCTGCCATTGCTGTTTTTATCATGTCTGCAATTGCCTGTGTTTCGGTTGCAAGCATTGTAGTCTGGTTTACAACACCAATATGGTTTAGGTCACGCACAACATCAAATCCTTCAGAGTACTTTCCTTCAAACAGGGTGTAGAATTCTGAAACATCAATTTTACCGAGAATAATTTCGCACAGCAATTTCGTTTCTTCAATATTTCTGACAATTAGAGTTGGTGAATTCTGCTTAGAATGAGAGAATGTAGCTATAGTCTCTTCGTGGTTATACTTGCCATGGACTATTATTGTATAATTCTTCCTGCCAAGCGCTTCAGCGCGGTTCCATACTTTTTCAACAAACGGGCAGGTTGTATCATATTTATACGGGTCAATTCCCCTACTTGCAAGCATCTGCTGAATTTCAAGTGTAGTACCAAATGCAGGAACGATAACAATGTCATCGGAATTCAGTTCATCCCACGGAATGATCTGCTTCCCGCTGTGTTCACGGATAAATTTCACTCCCCTGGATTTAAGATCTTCATTCACACTGGGGTTATGAATCATTTCGCTCAGCAAAAAAACCCGTTTCCCCGGGTTCTGTTCAAGGGATTTGTACGCTATTTCAATGGCGTTTTCAACGCCGTAACAGAAACCAAAGTGCCTGGCTATCAGAAATTTTACGGGACCAAAATCAAGAACGGAAGGAGTATAATCCTTCTTTCTCGGATCTGTAATTTTCCGTGCATTCTTTACAACAGAAATTACAGGACTGCGGTAATATATGGGAATATCAAATTTTTTCATTCTATTTTATCATAGGCATATTAATGCCGAATTTCTTTTCATTCTCAATAGCCTGCTCATATCCTGCATCTGCATGACGTACAATACCCATTCCGGGGTCATATGTCAGCACTCTTTCCAATCGTTCTTCTGCTTCTTTGGTTCCATCAGCAACTACTACCATACCGCTGTGGATTGATAGACCAATACCAACGCCGCCGCCATGGTGTAGCGATACCCAGCTCGCACCCCCAACTGCATTAAGTGCAAAGTTCAGGATTGGCCAGTCGGCAATAGCATCGCTGCCATCTTTCATTTTTTCAGTTTCCCGGTTTGGTGATGCAACACTGCCGCAATCGAGATGATCACGTCCTATTACAATTGGCGCTTTTACTTTGCCATCACGCACAAGTTCATTGAATATTTTACCCATCTTAGCGCGTTCACCATAACCAAGCCAGCAGATCCTTGCCGGCAATCCCTGGAAGTGAACTTTTTCCTGCGCTTTACTGATCCATCTTGCAAGCGCCTTATTTTCAGGAAATGTTTTAAGTACATATTCATCAGTTACAAAAATATCATTTGGGTCGCCGCTAAGAGCTGCCCAACGGAATGGTCCTTTGCCATCACAGAATAACGGGCGGATGTACTCAGGTACAAATCCAGGGATATCGAAGGCTTCCTTGAAGCCGTGGTTTAACGCTTCGCCGCGGATGTTGTTTCCGTAATCAAACACAATTGAACCTTTTTTCAGGAAATCATACATTGCTTTACAATGTACAACAACTGTATCCCTTGAAAGCTTTATATATTTATCCGGATCAGATTTTCTGAGATCCAGTGCTTCTTCAAATGTCATTCCCATAGGAACATAACCGTTCAGCATATCGTGAGCTGAAGTTTGGTCGGTAACAATATCAGGAATAATATTTCTCTTCAACAGTTCAGGCAAAACATCGCCTGCATTGCCAACAAGCCCAATGGATTTAGCTTCTTTATTCTTCTTAGCTTCCTGCACTAGTTTTATAGCTTCATCAATATCTTCTGTCATTACATCACAGTACCCTGTTTCAATGCGTTTCTGTATTCGGGTTTTATCCACATCAATTCCTAGTATTACTGCACCGTTCATAGTGGCAGCAAGTGGCTGTGCTCCGCCCATTCCCCCTAAACCTGCGGTTAGAATAAATCTGCCTGCAAGATCACTGTTAAAATGTTTATCAGCACATGCCGCAAAAGTTTCATATGTACCCTGCAGGATTCCCTGAGAACCAATATATATCCATGAGCCTGCTGTCATTTGCCCATACATTGTCAGTCCTAAGGCATCAAGCCTGCGGAATTCATCCCAGGTTGCCCATGCGGGCACAAGCTGAGCATTTGATATTATTACTTTTGGTGCGTTTGTATGTGTTTTAAAAACTGCAACCGGTTTACCTGACTGAACAAGCAAAGTTTCATCTTCATTTAATTTTTTAAGTGAATCAATAATAGCATCATAACATTCCCAATTTCTCGCGGCTTTGCCGCCGCCGCCATATACCACAAGATCATCAGGTCGTTCAGCCACATCGGAATCTAAATTATTCATTAACATACGCATAGCTGCTTCGGTTATCCAGTTTTTACAGGATAGCTTTGTGCCTGTTGGAGCTTTTATTATTCTTTTTGACATAGTAATAAATAGGATTAAGTTACAAAGATAAGAGTTTTATAGAATGATTAACAGGTGTAAAGGTGGTTCTAAATTTTACATAAATTTGTTTATTATACCTTCGGCAATTCAAGTGAAGTATCAATTTTTTCCTGTTCACGCCAGATAGCCTGACATGGAAATTTATTTTCGTACAGGGCACGGCTCATCATAACTGAATCAACACCGAATTTTTCGAGTTCCTGAATTGTCTGCAGGTCAGCGTAATTTGAAATGCCGCCGGCTGCTGTGACTTTCAACCCGGTTTCAATTGCAATATGTTTTAATCCGTCAACATCCGGACCGGTTAATGTCCCTACTCTTGCTACATCCTGGTAAATTATGCGTTCAACTCCAAGTTTCTTCATACCCAGTGCAAATTCAAGCGCATGTATATTGGTTACATTGCCCCAGCCGTCCTTGACAAGAAAACCGTTCCTTACATCAACGCTGATGGCGACCTTGCTTTTTCCGAATTCATCGATAAGTTTCTTTATAAGGTCAATGTTATCAATTGCAGAAGTTCCTATTACAATTCTGTAAACGCCAAGCTCACGTATTAGCTGGTTAGCAATTTCAAAAGTCCTTATACCGCCGCCAAGCTGGATTGGTACTCCTACGTTTTCAGTGATCTCTTTTATCAACTCGTAATTCTTACGTTTACCCGAAACCGCTCCATCTAGATCAGAAATATGAATTACTTTAGCGTTTTCTTTGCGGAATAGGCGAGCCATATTCAATGGGCTTTCGGAATAATAAACTGTCTTATCCTCAAGCCCTTCGACCATTCGTACTGATCTTCCGTTTTGTATATCTATTACAGGTATTACAAGCATCTTGTGACCAAAAGTTAATAATCCATTTTACTTTATGAATTTCTTGCTATTATAATCATAAAAGAAAACATTTTCACTGACATTATTACCCGGAATATATTCGTAATAATAATAAAACTCAATTTTCCTGTTAACCAGAAATAAATCAGGAATTTGATGAATACCGTATCTCAATATCCAGGCTCCTTTGTATTCATCAGGCATATTTTTGAAGAAAACCGTTGAGTTATCGGGCAGATTTTTTGTTTCGTTTATGATATTTTTATCAGCTGATTTTGATATTTGATACGCGATTATCTAGTTTTGCTTTTTTGTT
>JABFSP010000034.1 GCA_013140565.1 Ignavibacteria bacterium | reverse complement strand
TCTAACAGCAATTGTTTTTTTCATATCAGTTATATTTAAATGATTATTCATATTATTTAGTGTACAATGGTCTTATAACATAATCTATCGGATCAACCAGTCCGGCTTCCTGAAATCCTTTGAGTCTCAAGGCACATGAGTCACACTCGCCGCAGGCTTTATCTTCATTCTGATAACATGACCAGGATAGTTTGAATTGAGCATTTAACAAGGCGCCCCATTTTATTATTTCATGTTTCTTCATGTGGATAATAGGAGTCTCGATCATAATATCTGTATCAGGTTTGGTCCCAAGTGATATTACTCTATTATAAGCATCATAAAACACCTCTCTGCAATCAGGGTAACCGCTTGAATCTTCTTCAACTGCACCAATGAATACTTTCTTCGCTCCAATCACTTCAGCCCAGCTTACTGCGATTGAAAGTATATTCGCATTCCTGAAAGGTACATAGGAAGTCGGAATTTCAGTGCTGCTTATATCTGCCTTAGATACTTCAATACTCTTATCAGTCAATGATGAACCGCCTATTCTGGCCAGGTAATCTATGTTTACAATCAATCTCTCGCTTACATTGTAATAGTCGGCAATATCATTGAATGCTTTCAGTTCTCTATTTTCTGTTCTTTGTCCGTAGTTTAGATGCAAAAACGAAAGTTGGTATTCCTGAGAAGCTATTGCAGCCGTTACAAGTGAATCCATTCCTCCACTTACGAGGACTATCGCACTATCCATTATACTCCCCTTGTTTCAGGATGCCAGATATATTTATGCATCTGCAGCTGAAAGCGGACATTGAGCTTATCTTTCAATATCCATTCAGCCAGCTCAAGATTTTCAACTTTATCAAATACAGGTGAAAGCAGTACCTGTTCAACCTTATTAAGCAGGTCGTATTTTTTCAAAAGTTCTTTTGTCCAATCGTAATCTTCTCTGCTGCCAATAACAAACTTTATTTCATCTGTGGGTTTTAAATACTGAATATTTTCATATCTGTTCTTCTTATCCATTTTGCTGTATGGTGTCTTCAGGTCCATTATGACTTTAACGCGCTTATCGATATTTTCAATCGGCAACGATCCGCCTGTTTCAATCATAACCTCATATCCCAAACTACATAATTCATTCATCAGTAAATGAACATTTTCCTGAACCAAAGGTTCTCCGCCGGTTATTTCTACAAGTTTGCAGCCGAAGGATCCAACTTCACTAATTATTTCTTCAATTGTCCTGTCAACTCCTTCGTAGAAAGCGTATTCAGTATCACAATAAACACATCGTATATTACAGTACGTCAACCTCACAAATACACAGGGCAATCCCGCCTTGGTTGATTCACCCTGGATTGAATAAAAGATCTCATTGATTTTTAGTACCTGGGAATCCATTTATAGCAGCATCCCCTTTGCCAAAAGTCTCGATTTCTCAGCATAACTGTTCGGGCTCTCATATATCTTTACAGTTAGCTCCTCAAATTTATGACCTTTGATATCAAGCAATTCATTTGTAAGTTTATCCGTGAAATCAGCGCATATATTTTCAACGGTTGAGTGATAATCAACCACAACTTTTTTCATTTTATTTGTTGTAAGGAAATTCAGAACTTTCTTATCACCCTTCCAGCAAAGGAAAGCATGATCATATTTTTCAATAATCGGCTTAACAATTTTATTTAGGTCAAAAAAATCAATGACCATACCGTTCTTATCCAGTCCGCCGGTAATTTCAACATTCATACGGTATGAATGACCATGGATATTTTTGCATAATCCTTTGTGAAACGGTAAACGGTGACCCATTTCCCAGTGGTATTGTTTTGAGATTTTCATAATTCAGCAAAGTTAACTAAATTTGAAAGTAATATAAAGGAAATAACAATCTAACACGTGAACTACGAAATTCTTGAAGTAAACACCCCCGAATTAATAAATGAAACAAAGACCCTGTTCAGAGCATATGAAAAGTGGCTGAATGTTTCGTTGTGTTTTCAGGGATTTGAAGAAGAAGTAAACACCCTGCCGGGTAAATATGCCCCACCTGAAGGCAGGCTCTACATTGTGAAGTATGACGGCAATTATTCAGGCTGCATTGCCCTCCGTAAAATTGAAGACGGCATTTGTGAAATGAAACGGCTGTATCTGAAAGAAGAACTGCGCGGCAAAGGCATCGGTAATATTCTGGTAACTAAGATAATAAAGGATGCAAAGGATATTGGCTATAAAAAAATGCGCCTTGATACCATCAAGGAAAAGATGCCGAAGGCTGTTGAAATATATATGAAACACGGATTTGTTGAAACTGAGCCTTATTACCACAATCCGAATCCCCACACGCTGTTTATGGAGCTTGATCTCACTAAATAGCCCTTTATTCTTATTGGAATTGTTTACCACCTCTAATTGTTATATTTTTGTAAGCTTTAACAAGATCAGTTATTCGGGTCAATGTAATTGACCACTACCTGTTCTGTTCTTTTAAAAATATGGGGATGAATTTGGTTTCGACGGGAATATAGATGTTCAAGACAGCATTCCGTGTTCTCAGCAAGCACGTTAAAAAGGCTGAAAAGTCAAAATAAACGACAACTATAATTACGCTTTAGCTGCTTAATAAATAAGCCGCTCGTCTTTTATCGCCTCCACCGCTCATTTGGAAGATAAAAGGCGCCAAACTTTTGAGCTGGCCGCAAGGTTTACTTGAGCCAAACGGTAAGATAACTTCAAGTGTAGGTCCTGTACCGCTAAGTCAGCGGGGCTGTGCAGGGCTGAATTCCAAACGCTGACTATGACTGTAGGCGTCTTGATGGTCTTATTTTCGGACCCGGGTTCGACTCCCGGCATCTCCACTAATTTTTTAATTGTACACTCCCCTTCCATTAAAACATAATTATAATTTATTATGAAATTCGATCTGAACAGATCAATCGAGATCTTATCCAACACGCCCTCCGTACTGGAATCACTATTGCACAACTTAAGCGATGATTGGCTACACGCAAATGAGGGACCCGACACATGGAGCCCATACGATATTGTTGGACATTTAGTGCACGGCGAGCAAACCGACTGGATGGAGAGAACCAACATCATCCTGTTTAGCGATGATAAGCGCTTTAAGAAGTTTGACAGGTTTGCACAGTTTACCGAAAGCAAAGGGAAAACTATACATGTCCTGCTTGCGGAATTCCGCAAGCTGCGTGAAAAGAACATTGAACATGTGAAGAGCCTCCAACTTACCGAAGATAAACTTAACATGACCGGTATCCACCCATCTTTTGGTGAAGTAACCCTAAGGCAGCTCCTGGCAACATGGGTTGTGCATGACATGAATCACATTGCACAGATATGCCGTGTACTTGCAAAGCAGTATGGACCTGAAACAGGTCCATGGGTTGAATACTTACCATTACTTACTAAATAAATTATTGAAAAGGTTCACATAAGAACAAAGGTGAGTTTTTAACTCACCTTTGTATTTAATCCAAATTTATAAAACTACTTCTTACCCTTGTTCTTCAATATCTGCTCCTGCTTAACAATCACAGCGCCTTCTTCACCGGCTTTCTTTCCCTTCTTGGTAATGTAGTACTGCTCAATAATGGAAAGTAAGTTGAACATGAAGTAATACAAATTCAAGCCGGCAGGCAGTGTTGTGAACAGGAACGTTAACATTATAGGCATAATATAAACCATAGCCATCTGTTTCGGATCCTTCACGGTCATCTTCTGCTGGATGAACATTGTTACACCCATAAGCAGTGCAAGTCCTGATAAGTAATCAACACCGAAAAGAGGTATCTTGAACGGTAACTGCAGAATAACATCAGGTACTGCCAGATCATGTATCCACAATCCAAAATATGCCTGGCGCAGCTCAATAGTTGAGCTGAACACACCGAAGAGCGCATACAGTATAGGAAGCTGCAGCAGCATTGGCAGGCATCCGCCTGCGGGATTTATCTTCTCTTCTTTATAAAGCTTCATCAGCATTTGCTGCTGTTTCTGCGGGTCATCCTTGTACTTCTCTTTCATTGCGTTCATCTTCGGCTGCAGCTCACCCATCTTCTTCATGGATTTCATCTGGTAGCGAGTGAACGGAGTAAGTACAACCTTCATCACAATGGAGAATATGATAATCACAATTCCCCAGTTTGAAATGAACTTATGCAGGAATAAAAAGAATGGTAATATAGCATACTGCGCAATAGGTCTGACAAGGAAATCTAACGAGAACCGCATTGTTGACTGCAGGTTCATATCGTAACCCTTCAGTATCTCATAATCAACCGGACCTAAGTAAACATTGAACTTATTCTTTTCAGATTTATCATTCTTTATAGCCATCTTAAGGGCTATTGAATAATTTTTCTCATGGCCGTTATTTGGCAGATCAAAATAATTTCCGGTGATGTAACTTCCGTCAGCCTTCTTGCCATCGGGAATCAGGAACACCGAGAAATATTTTATTCTCGAGCTAACCCAGTTTGTCTGCCCGTTTAAGTCAGATTTAACCGGCTCATCCTTAGCTGTAACATCAAGTACTTCAAGCTCATCACCCATTTCGGCGAATGCCTGCGCATGACCGCCCTCGCCATCACTGCGGAACTCGGTAAGCTTAAGCGAATTCTCCCAGGCAAGCTGGTATTCATAATTGGAAATATATTTGCTTGAGTTATCCAGTCCAATTTCAACACCGAACATATATGTATCATTTTTAAATGTAAAGGTCTTTGTAATTTTTGCGCCATTAGAATCAATCGGCATTTCGAAAACTATCTTAAACTCTTCATTGCCCCGTACGTCTTTTCTTTCCCATGCCTTGTATGTAGATTTGAAATAAAGGTCCTTGGTATTTATCAGCTTACCTTCGGTGGAATTGAACAGCACATTAAGCTCTCCCCCTTTATCAAGGTAAAGCAATTGAACAGGGAAACCATCCCACGTGTTAAATCCTTTTACTTCATACTTTATTAATGAGCCGCCCTTGGTAGAAAACTCAGCGTGATATTTATCGGTCTCAATAATAATTACTTTGTCTTCGCCCTTTTCAAACTTACCAAACAGCGCGCCGTATTTTTCTGAAACAGGCTGTGTTACTTTTGAAGTATCGCCGGTAACATTCTTCTTTACTGTATCCTGTACGACCTGCTGCTGTTTCTTCTGCTGCTCTTCCTGAACTTTCTTTAAGCTATCCTGGTTGACCTGCTCGGTTTTCTTCTCATCTTTATTAACAGGGGGAGTGTTTTTATTCTGGAAGTAAAGCCATCCAATTAAAATTACCCCTATCAATACAAAACCAATTATCGAATTTCTATCCATTGTTTATTTAATTCACTTTTAATTTTTTTTCGGGAACAGGGTCATAACCGCCGGCGAAGAAGGGGTTACATTTTAATATCCTGATAGCAGCCATGTAAAATCCTTTGAAGAACCCGTGCTTTTCAAGCGCTTCAACGGCATAAGTAGAGCACGTTGGATAGTGCCTGCATGATGGCGGAAACAGCGGGGATATAAAATACTTGTATAATTTTATGAATAAAATCAGCAGGTATTTGGGGTTCAGATATTTCAGAGGATTATTGATGTTTTTATATCAGTTAAGACGTTTGACAAATTATTTTATTCTTTCAGAAATTTTCCCGAGAAGTTCAGGCATTCCCGATGAAATTTCTTTAAAGCTTAGTTCTGTGTGGCTTTTGTATGCTGAGTTTGACAGGGTGAATAGAATTCTGAGGTACTGCTCTTTATCTGCTGATACTTTAAGTAAGCTGAGTTTATTCAGTCTGTATGATTCCTTCAGAAGCCTTCTTAACCTGTTACGCTCAGTTGATTTTTTAATTTTTTTTTTGACAACAAAAAACCGACTTTAACTGGAAAGCCGGTCTTAAGATCTGAAAAATTTAAAAACGCGTTAACATATTTCGATTCAAGTTTAACTGAAGCAGAAAGTATTTCTTCGAATACACCGAATCCCCTGATTATCTCACCGCGGCCTAATGTAAATACCTTACTCAAAGTTCAATTTTTTAAGTTAATTTTTGGATTAAACTTAAATTACCTTGTAAACTTCTTCTCATCGCTGACTGTGAGCTTTTTTCTGCCCTTAGCTCTGCGGCTGGCTAAAACAGCTCTTCCGTTCTTGGTACTCATTCTTTCCCTGAAACCGTGCTTGTTTTTCCTTTTTGTATTGCTTGGCTGAAACGTTCTTTTCACAACTACTCCTGTTTATCCCGAGGTTTATCCCTTTGGGAGGTTTGCCCACTATGCGTTTACCCTCTTAGGTTTATCCCTATGGGAGTCCGCATTAGCGGTGGTCTGTTTATAAAATTTACTCTTAATAAAACGCTAAAATAACGAAAAATTTCAACACTTTCAAGGCTTGAAAAGCAGGATAAATTGCAGAATTTCAAGATTTGCTTCCTCATCCCCCTTCACAGTCAAAACCAAAAGCCTGCCACAAAGTCTCAAAGGCTCAAAGGAACACAAAGAATCAAGAAATTATTACCGCTTTTCAGTAGCCCCGCCCTTTCAAGATAACACGCCTCGCCTTAATTCGCGGCAGCGAAGGAAGGAAGTGTTATCGCAGTCCCGCTGAAAGCGGGATAACCCCGAAGGGGTGTAATTATTGTAGCTTTGAAGTATTCTAAAAGATCGAAACCCCGAAGGGGTGACATTCTGCGCTCCCTCCCCCCAAAAATTCTCATCCAGATTCTCACGATGATCGCGATTTTTTTTTCCGGGGGATTTCCATCGTGCGAATGCACTTTACGCGCTATAATCGTAATATTCTCACGATGAAAGCATTCTCATTATGATTAATTGATGATGAGAATCTACATTCTCGATGATAATGTAAATGAGAAAACCCCCAAAATAGCCTGATTTCAGCACCCTCAAAATTCTCAAGATGATTATTCATGTTGAGAAAATTATCAGTGAAAACAAAAATTATTTTCATTGCGGCAAGTATGGACATATAAAATAAAGGATAAATTGAAAATTAATATGCTTTCTGCATACTAAGGGTAATATAATATATGCTAATGGCATTTTCAAGTCAATCAATTAGTCAAATGCTGCGAAGCAGTGCCTGCAAGCCAAAGACCTGCTTAAAGCAGGGGAAAAGAAAAGAATCAAATCTTACCATCTCCCCCTGTAAGGGGGAGACTAAGAGGGGGTAATGCTTTTGCCTCTCCTGTCATGCTGAACTTGGTTCAGCATCTACTCTCCTACTCTATAATTTACGGGTTGGCAGCAGACCCTGAAACGAGTTCAGGGTGACAATATTTTTGTGGTTTATCCTTTAACCCCGAAGGCCGTAGGACTGGCTCTGACAGTGGTGGCATGTTTGTAGATAACGGTGTTTTTTAAAAAACAGAGCCCCAGCGGCCGTAGGACTGGCTCTGACATGTGGCGACATGTTGCCTTTGTCTTTCAAAAAGCAACCTTCCTCTGCCAGGGCAGTTTAAGGCATGGCCCCCATCAAAGATATTCAAAATCCCGACTATAATTCATTTATCTTCATTTTAAGAAGCCTCAAACTATCTTCCCCCCTTTTCAGAAGCAAAGGGGGGACGAAAAGCTTTCAAGATCTTTTGCCTCCAACCAGTCCCCCCTTGTTTTTAAAGGGGGGAGTAGGAACTTGCATACTCTTTTGTTTTGGATTTATCATACTAGCTCATCCTTCGAGAAGCCCCGATGGGGGTTTCGCCTTTGCTTTGCTTTGCTTCCCTCCTCCCCCACCCACAAAAAAAATATCATCACATGATATGAATCCGCGTAGATTTACACTTATTTTTGAATAAACAAAAGAAAAGCTAAACTACAACAATATGAAAACAACTCTAAATTACAGGCATTGCCCCATGGCGAAAGCCGCAATTATTATCATTTTTATGCTGATGAGCAGTTTTGCAGCCGCACAGGAGACAAGCAGTGACTACACAGAAAACATTTTGGGATTTGTTGAGCTTGGGAAGTATTTTGATACACGCACAAGTGAAATGGTTGGTGACGCGGCTTATTTACTGTACGGAGAGCAAATTGTATGGTACTTTAACGCCATACATGACCCCGGCGAATATACACTTAAACTATGCTGCTATAATTTTGATCTGAAAGAGTACACCCGGATTATTAAAATTGATGTAAGCAGAGACGGAGCCCTGGGCACAATAACTCCCGAGCCCGGAATATGGAGATTTGATATAATGAACAGCAATTTCGAGATCCTTGCCAGAAGCAAAATTATTGTTGTGGATGATTTTAAGAAGCTGTAGGGTGATGTAAAAAGCATTTACCAATGGAATTGTGGTATGTTGGTTTTTGTTGGTGACATAAGGAGATTACTCTAAAACTGCCCGTAAAGAGGCAAAATTGAAGCAGAAAGAAGTAGCCATGCGGTTAAATGCACACAATCTTATGTATCCAAAACGGACATTTAAGGCTTGATGTTGTGCAATTGAAGAAATTCGCAAACCTTTACAGGAAATATATAATGCATTTTTTCGATTATGAGAAATTCCTAGAAATACTTACAGGTTGACCCGAATAAATTACCCAATAACATTGGTGTTTACGATATAACCAAAGAGCTATGTGTTAAGCAAGCGAGTGAGTACCGACATGGATATTTATAGTAATTATGTATAATATATAAAGAAAATTGCTTAATTTTGAAAAGTAATTAATTAATCAAAAATATTATGGCTACCCGTATCTTGCACTGTGGAAATTCAATTATAAATTATGACATTTGCATAGAACAGAAAATTGCTGGATTTACAACAGGAGGACCAAGCAGTGGAGATTTAATCTATCTTGTAGTTAAGGTAAAAAAGAAATCTTTATGTGGTGCACGTTTTGTTTTGGATGAGATTACTGATTATAAACCTTGGCCAGACTCAGAACGATATTTTTTAAGTTTTACTGTAAAAAATATTGAATATTGTGAACCGTTTGATGTTTCTATATTGGCTGGTCCAGGGGGTCCACACTGGGGGCCAAAATATATGCAATCTTCAAAACCAATAAAAGAGGCAGATGCTGTTGAATTGCTTGAAAATACATTTAGACAGAAACATGTTGAACATTTTCATAGATTTGAAGATGTAGAAAATCAAACAGAAATTAAAGAAGATGAAAGAGTTAGTGAAGAGATAACTGAGTTTACCAATGCTATTAAGGAAAATCCTGAACTTGAAGTTAAAATAATGGGCACTTTCCAGACAATAAACTTTACTAATGAAATGGATGTTATTAGAGGATTGGAGAAATTAGTGAATGATAACTTCCACTCATTATTTCAACAGTTTCCCGAAAACAGGTCTATACTGATACCTGAAAACAGACTTTTTATGACACAGGGTATTAAGAATGAAGATATTTATGTGTCAGGGATTAGAGGTATACCGGATGCTTTATTAATAATTTTTACAAAAAGCTTAAGTAATCCTTTACAAATAAACTTAATTGAATATGAATGCTATGGTGAGACCAGAACACGAGCGAGTGAAAAATCTAATTATTTGAATACCCAAATTATTCCACAATTGATGAGATTTGCCTCGGTTTTTAGTATAATTACTGACCAGAATACACGCGAGACAACAATAAAGAAGTGGATAGAAAAAATTCTAATTTACATAAATAAAGATAGTAAACTTGAAGCGAAATTAACCGAGTGGATTAGAGAGTTAAATCCCAAAATAAAGGAAAAGTCAATAGATCGTGAAATTGAGAAACTACTGGAAACATCATTTAAAACTAATTTAAGAATAATGTTGATTATTGATGAATTAACCACTGAACAAAAAGTAACAATTAAAAATGTAATTAATTCATTCAAATTAGGTAATGATTCCAGTATAGGCTTTGAGGGATATGTAATAAAACTGATACAAAAGCTAAAGATAAATGAAATGTTAGCAGAGTATGCCTTAACTGTTCAATAATTTTTCTAGAATTTTAATTTTGGTAATGATTTCACAATTCTCACTGTTTCTAAACTCACGGTAATAATGCTCAGCAGTAAGTCTAAAATGTAGCGGGGGTTGCCGACTTCTTCTGCCCAATCGTTGGGGTCATTTTTTATACCGCTATCTTTGTTTGTTGTGACCTGGTAGCGCTCCATTATCCACTCAATTGCGCTTTTACCGTTTACAATATATTCGTATGCTTCGGTAGGAATACCCTCAATTTTAATTTTGCTGTTAAATAATATTGTACTTTTATCTGTTTTGTTTGGGAAACGCATTTTTTGAATTGTGTAAAACTTACTTTCAGCCCCTGTAACTTTTACATTTGCGGGTTTTACTGTTTCGTAATATAAATGTAATTCAGCCAATTCCCTGCCGGCTTTACTGAAAGCCCAGAAATCTTTTGGTTCATCAGGCAAAGGAATACGTGGTAACATTTTTGTCAAATCATTAGTAAACTTTACACTATAATCAGAAGCATGTAAAATCCCATAAATAAAATAAAAAATATCAACTTTATCAACTTTAGTACCATATAACTTTTTTGATTGTTCCAATGCGAAATTCGTAATGCCATCTCTTTGAATATAGTTGTTATTGACATTTGTTTGAGAACTATCAAATAAAGTAGGGCTTTGTTTTTCGTCAGTTTCATAATAGTATAAAGGGAAACATTGTGTATTGAATAAGGTTTGATAATCAGTTAAAATATTTGTCATTAATACTGAAAAACCTTTACTTGAACCAACTCCAGAAACGTTAATCACTAAATTCTGTATATCTTCTGAAGGAAACAACTTAATATTTATTCCAAGACTTTCAAGTAAGCTCGCATCAGCATATAGAAATTCTTTTGTAAAAGGACGATATAACCCAATTCTAGAAACATGCTTATGATGTTTAATGGGCAAATTGTTTCTTGCATTATTTTTTAAAGACCTTGTCCAACTAATGCTCTTAGGGTTATTATCAATGAAATCCTCTAACGGTAGAGATTGATTTGAATTTCTTTCTCTTGCAAAAGATATTCTTTGAATATTGTAAAATTCCAACATCCTTTTTGTATTTGATAAAACCTGATGTGAATTAAAATTATATACCCAAGCATCACGGTTTGTTACAATACCAGGCCCTTGTAACACAAAATAGCTTTTTGATTCTAAACTATATCTTTTTTCTGGTACCAAAGGAATAAAAGTTTTAAAAACATCATTTCTTTGATTGAGCCAATCGCCATGTTCGTTAGGGGTTAACTTAACCCACACTAAATATTTGCTATCAATGGATTTAAAATTTACTAATGCTTTTAGTTTTTCGTCCCTATTTAAATAATCTCCGATATCATGATAATAAATCGTTGCACTTGGTTGTTTAAGACCAGGTTTTTTTACTAAAAGTGTTATAGTTATTTTAGCACGGGAACCTGATCCAAAAACCTTTCCTCCCTCCATACGTGAAAGTTCACCACTTGTTCTTTGATCACCGCGTAAATCAAAAATATATATTGAGGAAAATTCTCTTTCTAAACATTTTCTAAAGCCGTCTAAGCTGTTACCATACGTCCATTTACCGTTAGAAACGAAAGCAATTATACCACCATTAGAATCAAGTCTATCTGTACTCCAACGAAATGCTTTTATATAAGGATCATATAATGAGTTTTTATTTGTAGCTAAAGAAGAAGTTGCATATGTAGATGCAACACGTTTATCTAATGTATCGTATTTTTGATTCTGAGCATTATCATTAGCTGTCTTTTGCCCAGCAGAATATGGTGGGTTACCCATAATTATTCTAATTGGTGCTTTCTTTTGTGCTTGAACCCTTTCAGAGTTTTGAGGAAACATTTCAGAAAAGAGTTTTTTGTTGTCATCAGTTTCACCTAATTGAAAAGTATCTGTCAAGCAAATACCATCAAACGGTGTATATTTAGTTTTGCCAATACCATCATTCGGGTCTGGTGTTTGGTCATGGTAAGCGTTTTCTATATTAACAGCAGCAATATAATATGCCAGTAAAACTATTTCATTGGCGTGTATTTCATGTTTATATTTTCGTTCAAGGTCTTCAGGTTTTATCAAACCGCTTTGCAGTAATCTGGTTATAAATGTTCCTGTGCCGGTAAAGGGGTCGAGTATATGAATGTTCTCATCTGAAATTGAGCGGCCAAATTCCTTTTGCAGAATATCTTCCACAGAATTCACAATAAAATCCACAACTTCTACGGGAGTATAAACTATCCCTAAGCGCTCAACCATTTTAGGGAAAGCAGTTTTAAAGAATTTATCGTATAACTCGATAATGATACGCTGTTTACCCTCTGCATTATCAATACCGGATGCCCTTGTTTTAACGGATTCATAGAATTTATTCAGTATTTCAGTATCTTTTTCTAGTGACTGTTCCTGCAGCAGGTCAAGCATTTTTTGCATAGAAACTGATATAGGATTATTCTTCACAAATGAATATCCATCAAATAGAGCCTCAAAAACAGGCTGAGTTATTAAATGCTGTGCCAGCATTTCAATAGCTTCTGTTTGTGAAATTGAAGGATTTATGTTTTTCCTTAATCCTTCAAGAAAATTTTCAAATACTTCTTTATACTTATCTTCTTTCTTAACTAAATTTGTAATACGTTCATTATGGCGTTCGGCAATTTTAGCAACATCATTAGCCCATTGTTCCCAATAACGTCTATCGCCGACTTTTAAAACCATTCGGGCATATATTACACTTTGCAATTGCTCAAATTGCAGGGGTAACTGAATATTATTGGCTGGTCTTGTACCTGATGATGTTTCATTATCCCCCATATCGGGTGTACCAACAAGGATTTGTGAGGGTTTATTTTTGTTTAACTCCAGCTTATTTATAGTAGCATTAAAACGGTCGTCATGCGCTCTTAAAGCGTTAAGTACAGACCATACAACTTTGTATTTTTCGTTATCATCCAAAGCTTTGTCAGCAGGTACATCTACGGGTACCACAATTGGAATTATTATGTATCCATATTTTTTTCCCGGAGCTTTTCTCATTACACGCCCTACCGACTGAACTACATCAATTTGTGAATTACGGGCTGAAAGGAAGAGAACTGCGTCTAAAGATGGAACATCGACACCTTCACTTAAACATCTTACATTTGTAAGTACACGGCAATCCATCGGGTCATCACTTACAGCTTTTAGCCATACTAATTTTTCATCACGCATAGGGGCTGTCATAGTGCCATCTATATGCTGAGAATCAACAGAAACTAATTTTTCCCGTCTTTCTTTAGTTAAAGTATCAAAATATACTTTACGTGTATCATTGAATGCGGTTGAAATTTTCTTTGATATCTTTATACTTTGGCAAAAAGCAACCGCGCGCCTCATTGGTTCTGGGTCACTGGATTTAATTATGCCTGCATCACCTAAAATTTGTTTAGATAGCGCATTTATACAGCCTATTAATTTACTTGCATCATCAGAGTTTATCTCGTTGTTGGGGTCTTTTACCATTTGCTGAACAGCGGCAGGCATATCGGCTTCACTGATAGAAAGTATAAGTACTTTGTAATCAGAAAGCAGGTCTTTTTCCACGGCTTCACCAAAACCAATACGGTAAATTTCCTTGCCGTATATTTTCTCATCATCCATTGAGCACAATACGGCTTCAATCTGCGCAGCTTTTGTTTTTGAATCATCATTATATAGGCGTGGTGTAGCTGTCATATAAAGGCGTTTTTTTGCCTGTATATATTTATTATCGTGCACCTTTACAAATGCTGATTCATCTTCATCTGCCAGTGTTACTCCGGTAGTTCTGTGAGCTTCATCGCAAATAACAAGATCAAATATTGCGTTTGTTTTTTTGTTCTTTAATAATTGTTTCTGAACATCTGAAATAACTTTTATAGATTGATATGTTGAAAATACTACAGTTAAACCTTTATGTTTTCTGCTGTATAAAAATTGGTGTTCAATATCTTTAATATTTGTTGAAGCCGGCAGTGCAAGATCCATTGTACTAAAACCGTCTGAGTCTTCATTCTTTGATTTTTTCCTGCTAACTTCAGGGTCAGAACAAATACAAATTGCATTTATTGGTTCATCCGCTTCTGCATACCATTCACGCAATGCCTGGCTTAATAACGCAATTGAAGGAACTAAGAATAAGATCAAACCTTTTCCGGCAGTTTCATTTTCTGCAATTTTAAGTGATGTAAAGGTTTTGCCTGTACCGCAAGCCATAATAAGTTTTCCACGTTCTTCGGTTTTAAAATATTCGTGGGCATCATTAACTGCTTTTGTTTGGTGAGTAAAGAGTGATTTTTTCTTTAACCTTGAAACTTCACCAAGCAATCCTTTTTCTAATTTCTTCCAGTCAACAGGTGCTTCAATAAGGTCAGTAATATTGATACGGTTTACCGGTATATCCTGATTACGTATTGCTTCTTCGGCGTTTGAACCCCATTTGCTGGTTGTAGAAATCCAAAGTCTGTGTTTAAAGTGTACTGTCTTTCCACTGGAATCAGTAAAACTTTTACTTGATGTTGAAAGGAAAGAATCTACAGCAGGTTTATCTATTGTTGTATCTTCCTGATAGCACTTGCATTGAATAGCCCAGTAGTCGCCTTCCTGTGTTTTGGCAACAAGATCAATACCTATATCATTCCCGCCGAAATCGTTACGTGCAAAGAAATCATTCCACATCCATACATTACTGAACAGGTTTGAGTATTTGGGATCAGTTTGCAGGTAAGCCTGCATAAGCCGCTCAAATTTATCTCCTTTGTGCTGCTGGTTAAAAGAGTATTTGCGGAAATTCTCTAATACGTCAAGAAAGGTTATGGTTTCTTTCATTTAATTATTTATTCTTTCTTTTAGAAGGAAATAACTTCTTTTCAATTTTCTCTAATTTTTTGTATATATCAGTGATACTTTTATCATTTGTATAGTCATATTGAATTGCTCTAAATGCATCAGGAAACCGAGCTTCTTGTTTATTTAGATAAGGTTCAGCGGTGTTTATCAAAATAGCTTCAAGTGTTTTTATCACGGTAGACCTATTGCTGTGAAAACTATCAGTCACTGTACTTACATTGCGAGTTGCAAAATTGACTTTTGTAAAACTAAAAAAAGAAAAAGTATCCCAATGGTCACCAATATTGTTAAAATGATTTCTTATCCTATCTCCTAAATTCATATCGGTAACTTTACCAACATATACAATCTCAAAATTTCTAAACAGAGTATAGATACCCCTAGTTTTCCAAAAATCAATTTCAAAATGTTTATCTTTATTCCTAACATCTCCTTTAAAACATTTTCTTGCTACAAGTCCCTTATAACCATATATCAATTTTGGATCCCAATTTAGTCCGTATGCTTTAATTATCATAACGTTTCGTCCTTTCTCAAAATTAATTTTTTACTCTAACTTCTAACAAAAAGCAAAAAAAATGCGCAACACATACCAAAGCAAAGCATTAAAAAATGCTATACACCCGCATGTATTGCGTCACCCTAACTAGCGTGACAAATATCATAGATTAAAAGTTAAAATTCAAATGAATTATTAAGGATAGTCCTTTGTTTTTTAATGAATAATATATATTTTTGTTTTGGTGTAATAATGGAATGTTTTAGGCAATTGCTTGAACATTCCTTTTTCATAAATGAAAAAATAAAAATGGCAAGATTTCTTACATTATTTAACCTTCTGGCTGGTACTACTTCTTTTATCGGTTTGTATCAAAGTTGGACAAACGAAAAATCGCTCAATTGGGTTTATATTATAATTTTATAAATTACTTTTATCCTTACGTTATAT
>JABFSP010000262.1 GCA_013140565.1 Ignavibacteria bacterium | reverse complement strand
GTCATAAACCTCTAATTTTTATCAAAATTACAGCATTTTTATAACAGGTGCAATTACATAAATGAAACTGTTGGAATCAGCAGATAAAAAATAATTAGAACACGGATGACGCTGATCAAACTGATTTCGACTGATTTTATCCGTGGATATCCGTAACATCAGTGTTATCAGTGTTCTATTTCCCGTACTTATTTTTTCGATTGAGGTTCTTCATTTGTTAACATTTTTTTAACCATTAAATGTTATATTTGTAGTTCAAACCAAATTATTTTATGAGAATTATACTAATATTACTTACGGCAATATTTGCCTTTAATACATACGCACAGGATCTCAAAGAAGTGACAATTCTTCATTGGAATGACTTCCATGCACGCAACCAGCCCTATAAAGTGTCAAAAAAGGACTCAGTTACCGGCGAGCCGGTTTATTACTGGGTGGGCGGAGTTGGCAGCATGACCGGGTATTTAAACAAATACCGTACGCCAAACTCACTTGTGCTTAACGCCGGTGATGATTTCCAGGGAACGCCTATCTCTAACTTCACTCGCGGGAAATCACAGATAGAAATAATGAACTCCTATAACATAGATGCATTTGTGCTTGGTAACCATGAATTTGATTATAGTCAGTACTCACTTGATTCAGCGCTTGGGCTGGCAAAATTTGATTATCTCAGCAGCAATGTTTACATGCGGTCACAGAATAAACTTATGGGCAAGCCTTATGTGATAAAGGAAATTAACGGTGTGAAATTCGGTATTATCGGGCTTACACTACCCGACCTTTTCGAAACATCACTGCCTGCCAATGTTACTGATCTTGTTATGCTGAATGTTGATTCAGTGCTTACATTCAACATAAATGAAGTAAAATCAAAAGGGGCTGATGTTGTTGTTTTGCTTTCACACAGCGGACTTGATGAAGACAAAAAGATCGCCGAAAAATTCCACGCAGATTTAGATATTATTGTAGGTGGACACTCACACTCCACACTATTTAAACCTGTTCGTAAAAACGGCGTAGTTATTGTTCAGGCAGGCTCATACGGAAGAAATCTGGGTAAGCTTGACCTTAAGATAGATACTCAGAAAGATACCGTTGCTGATTCATACGGCGCACTTATTGAAACGGTACTTGATTCCGCAATTTACGATAAAAATGCTGCCGCAAAAGTTGATAATCTGATAGCAGAATATCTTCCGCAGTTGAGCGTAAATATAGGTAAGCTTGAAGTTGACTGGCGGGCATCGTACAGTGATGAAAGCAATCTCGGGCAATTCGAAGCGGATGCATTCAGAATGAAAACCGGCGCTGATATTGGCTTTGTAAACGGCGGAGGATTGAGGAAGAGTCTGCTGAAAGGTGATATACTTGTAGGTGATATTTGGGAGATAAATCCTTTTGGCAATGAGATACAGACCATAACAGTATCAGGCAAGACCCTGAAACAAATGATGAAGAATAATATTAAGATCAGGCTCGAAAAAATTAGTAAAGGTGAAGGCGCGGAATTACTGCATAATTCTGGTTTGACATACAGTTATGATTCAAAAAAAGCCAACGAAGGAAGTGATGATTTTATTGTAAGCATGAATATCGGCAGTGCAGAAGTGAACGATGATGCTATGTATACAATTGCTACCAATAATTATGTGTTAAGCCAGTTCAAAAAATTCTTTGGTGAAATAAGCGAACCCATAACACCAAAAGATACAGGCTGGAACGACCGCGACCTGATAATAGAAGTTGTTAAGGAAACAGGTGTGATAAATAATACTGTTGAAAAAAGAGTGGTGGATGTTTCTAAGCAGTAAAAAGGCAGAAATAAAAAGGCAAAAAAAGAATTTCTTATATGTACGCAAAAATGTATTCATATTTTATAAATTATTCTGAAGTAACAATAAAGGCAGGTCCATGACCCGCCTTTCATTTTTTGCTTTTTTCTTTTTATTTTTTACTTAACTAAAACCATCTTCTTCGAATCAATCCTCACACCATCTGCTTCAAGTGTATAGAAGTAAATTCCTGAAGTAAGATCAGCTCCTTCGAAATCAACTGAATATGTGCCTGAATTCTGGAATTCGTTAACAAGTTTTGATACTTCTCTGCCAACTACATCGTAAACTGTAAGCTTTATCAAACCCGTGTTAGCAACCTGGTACTTTATGGTTGAGCTTGGGTTGAACGGATTCGGGTAATTCTGGTACAGCATAAATTCCGTTGGCATTTCATTTGATAACTGTGTAATACCAATAGGATTCGTTCCACCGCCATCGCGGTAACGCATGTTGAATTCCTGCAAATATAAATTTGCAACTCTTGTATCATAAATCACAAGGAAATTTTCATCATTATCAAATGTTGCGTTATTCGAAAAATTATATGAACCCGTAATTGTAACAGGACTGCTTGCGGGAGTAAACGCATCAATTATGATATATTTATGGTGCAGCTGACCTGCGCGGCTATCAAGCCACACATCAGCCGGTGGTGACCATAACGGGTTGCTGCATCCGCCGCCGGTAAGACCCTTCATTGTTTTATAAACACTGGATGAACTGCTGCCTTCTGAATCATCAAATACACCACGCACGTTTTTGCCTGCATCATATTTTACTTTCATCCTGTTCATTATATTACACCTAGTGTAAGCCAGCACACTGAAAAATACACTGTTATCTGTTTGTGTATTAATAACATCTTCAATCCTGGTCGAAGGATTATCGCTGGGTGAAAAATATACTTCTATCCTTTTACCTGCAATATTCAGCAGGTGAGGAGTGTTATCTGATTTTTGCGGTCCGAATTTTGCCCTTGAGGGAATAGGAATTTCATTTGCGCTGCCCCACATCTCTTCAAATTCGCGGGTATAAATGGCCGCAAGAGTCTGGTCCTGAATTTCAATTACATTATTCGCGTCATCAAAGAGTTGTTCATTTGTGATGTTGGTTGAGCCTGTCCACAACCAGTCATCAGTAGCCGAAGTGAAATTCCTGTAATCAAAAATAAAGAATTTATTGTGCATAAAATCAGCATTGGGTCTTTTACTCATTAATATACCTGCTGCAAGCAGGTCATTAACCAATTGCTGGTTTGTTCCGTTTGTTCTGTAATCGTAAACTAATCTTATCTTAACTCCTCTTATCTTGGCATTAATTATCGCGTCTCGAATCTGGTTCAGATCATTAAAACTGTAAATTGCAATATCCAGTGAATACTGCGCGGCATTTATCCTTTGCAGCAGTTTTGTCTGGAAGTTAGTATTGCCAAGTGCGTTTTCACCTGAGCTGAGCAGCGTATCAACTGAACGGTTAAAGTAAACATTTATCGCTCCGCTTGAAGCAGACTGAGTGCAGAAATATTGCTGCGGACTTGTACCTGTTCCGTTGCCATCGGTTGAGCTTACATTATAATAATAAATTTTTCCGGGCTGTAAGCCTGTCAATGTTACAGAATGAGTTGTAACATTCGCTCCATCCGAAACCGAATCAGTGTATGCAATTACCTGGTAATTTGAATCAGCTATCTGCCAGCGAACTTTGGAGTTTGAAGGAGTTGATGACTGCCAGTTAATTGTAACACTTGTCTGCTGGATGTTTGTGTAACTTATTGAGCTTAGTAACGGGCCCGAGCCGCCCTGTGTGTAAAAATCACTTAATGAACGCGGCAGTATCTGGTAGCCTGATGTATATGGGGCTGATGCGTCAAACTGGCTGACAAGCGCAACAACATCAAAAGGAAATGGTGGAACAGGTGAATTCGCGATATTGGTTGATGAATATATCCTGATTTCAACCGAGTCATTGCCCACAAGTACTCTGTAATTTGTACCTGAACCTGATGTTGACCACTGTGTTACATTTGCTCCGGAAGTATTGTGCACCGCCGTTACGCCGTTTATTCTTATAAGCTGAGCTTCGTAAGTTTCGCCGTTAAGTCTAACGTTGCTGCAAGTTACTACTCTGGGAGTGTATGGAATATTAGTTGCAAGAACAGTTGAACTGCTAACGGGTGTGAACTCCGTCAAACCATTAAACTGAGTTACTACACCAGTTACCTGAACACTGTCCTTATCGTTAGTTCCTGTCCAAAAAGCCACGTCATAACCTATTGTTCCGCCTGTTGGGTCCTGCAGGTAAACAAGGGGAGTTCCAAGCTCCTGTGACATTGTTACAACTCCGCGCACGGTTACTGTCTGTCCCAGCAGCAAAGGAACGCCATTGGCGTCCTGCCTTCGAAGCGAATCAATGGGAATTACCTGGGCGTAAACGGATACGCACATTAATAAAAAGAATATTACTTTTTTCATAATGAAACTATTTAATTGAAATTAATTTCTGTTCTTAATTATTATCAGTAGAAAGAATAAATCTTAGAATGCGGTTATTGCCTGTATCACATATATATAGTGTGCGGTTAAAGAAGGCAACTCCGAGGGGATTCGAGAACTGGGTGGGGGATATCCCTTCGCCGCCAAATGACTCTGATTTAAGCTTGCCAAGTGAATTGAATTTGTAAAGTGAATCTTTGTATGAATCGATAATAAAAATATTATTGAACTGATCAAGCGTAATATCAGCCGGCTCTATCATCAATCCGTTTCTGAGAAGATCAACCCCTGAAGATGGTTCGAACTTTGCTGTATAAATTCCTTCAATATCATCATACAGGCACCACTGCACTTTGAATGCTGCATTGGATGATTTTTGTATGTAGATCAGATCTGTATTGTTGTATGTGAAAGTTGTTATCCCTGAAATTTGCTGCAGCGAAAGTAAACCTTGTCCTTCGACCTCAAATCCCGAAAGCCTTTCAGGTACTGGAATTGTGTAATCAAATCTGTCAATCTTAAATATTGCATTGTCGGGGTCAATCGGACTTGAATTATTGTTACCCGAGCGTGTTACGAGGTAATAATTATCCTGGAACGTTGATATTCCGGTAAAGCTGCCATGATCTCCCGGAATAGGGGTCGGCTGGTTAGAACGGAATGCGATAGTTGGTACAACTCCATTTAGAGTGCCGCCGTTAGGCTGAAGCTTGAAGCGGTAAACAACATCAACTGTATCAAGTACGTTAGGGGGAATTGTATCAATAACCGATGCAATTACAAGCAGGTCAAAATTCCTGTCCTGAGTAATTTTCTTGGGTCTGAGAATAAAATTAGAATAGCTCACAATGCCGCCGGCCAGATCAAGCTGAACTATCCTGTCATTATTTTTATCGGCAATATAAAGCTGCTGGTCATATCCAAAGTGTATATCAACCGGCTCGTTGAATCCTGTAATAACCGGTGTAATTGGAATGTACGTAGTATCGCCGATTGTACCCGGGTCAACATTTATCGGGTAATCAGATAGCTTTACGTTCTCATCATCAGCGCATGCATTTAAGAATAAT
This sequence comes from Ignavibacteria bacterium, assembly GCA_013140565.1. Classification (GTDB taxonomy): domain Bacteria; phylum Bacteroidota; class Ignavibacteria; order Tepidaquicellales; family OLB5; genus OLB5. The sequence continues at coordinate 10,422 of JABFSP010000262.1, read as the reverse complement.
GCAAATGCTGCAGATACAAATAGTATGTATTGTTTTAATTTATTCACTTTTTATTTTTATCCCCGCGAAAGCGGGGTAGTCAATTTCAATCTTAATATATTCATTTCTATTCATCCGATGAACTTAAGTCATCGGATGAATGACTTTCACGTTTGACGTTTCACGTCTCACATGATCATTTCTTCTTATTATTCAATAGTAAATTAATACTCAGCCTGTGCGTAAATCCAAGATCCTTAAAATTAGCCACTGAATAATCCAGCGCAGCTGTTGTCATAGCTATTGGCGCTTTTACACCTATTCCTGCGGAATAATTTTCTGATTCAACATTAAATTTATATCCTGCCCTTAAATAAAGAAAATTCTTGTATGAATATTCGGCCCCGAGATTTAAATTCTCGGCATTATCATTGGGGTGATTAAGCTGAATAGAGGTTGTCAGTTTATTTACCGCATTATCTATCGGGTCATACGCAAAGCCAATTCGGAACATTGTCGGCGGTGGAAATGCCTGGAAATCGGAGACTGTTCCGCCGGTTGAATTTATTACAGTGCCGCTTGGTTTAACCTGCGGACCGAAATTCGAAATAGTAACTGCAAATCGTGTATTTGAAAGTCCTGTCCAGTAATATGTGCCTAGATCGAACATAAATCCCCGCATCTTAAGTTCTGCAAGTGTCTCTTCAACGTATCTTACTGTCACACCAAATGAAAATTGCTGGGTCAGTTTTCTTGCGAAAGTTAATCCAACGCCAAGATCGCCGTATTTAAAATATTCACCGGTTCCGTTCGGCTGAAATTCTGTTGTCTTCTGCATTGCGGGAGTGTTGAGTGATATGACGCTCAAGCCAAGAGCGTTGTTGCCGCCAAAGCGGTAAACACCGCCAAAGAATTCATGGTTCAGGTCAACAAGCCACTCAGTATGCGAAAAATGAACGCCATTCTCTTCAAACTGCATCAGTCCTGCAGGATTCCAGTACAACGCGGTAACATCATTAGATACAGCAATGAATGTTTCGCCCATACCCGTAGCCCTGCCGCCAACGCCTATTTTTAAGAATTGCAGTGATGAAGTACCCGCGCGCTGGTTACCAAGCTGCGGAATAAGCTGAGCATAACTTGGACCGGATGCGATCAGCAGAAAAAGCAATATGTATATAATTTTTTTCAAGCTTCTTATTTGTCATGCCGAATCTATTTCAGCATTTGCAATTTACTCTAAATTAGAAAAGACCCTGAAACAAGTTCAGGGTGACACAAAAGATCAATACTGGAACGAAACACCGAATCTAAGCTGGCGGGGTGAAAGGAACCTTGCCGGGTTATACGGATACGGTGAAAGCGGCGCCTGAAGATCAGGATACAAGGGGTCGTTCCACCCGTTTGGCGTTGCATCGCCGTACTCATACGCTTTGCCTGTCACAGGATTTATAATAGCCGCATTCTTTATGTTAAATATATTCGTTACTTCAAACGTCAATGTCGGCTTCATGTTCTTGAAGCGGAAATACTTATCAATGCTCATATCCATCCAATACCAGTTAGCTGCAAGCTGGCTTAAAGGATTGTTGATATCCGATTCATATTCAGGCCTGCCGTTGCTTAAATATCCCACAAGTATCTGCGGAGTGTAACGTTTGCCTGACTGGAAGAACGCGCGGAACTTGAATGAAATATCATCAACAATATTTTTTCCAAAGCCAAATATTCCCGTACCTTTTGCGAAGAAGAAACTTGTGTTTGCCGAAACCTGGATAGGTCTATCCCAGCTCAAATAATTCTCGCCGATAGTTTCAAACGCTCCGCCTGTTGCAACAAGGTAACCCTGGTCAGGTGAGGAACTCTTTCCCGTTGCGATCGAATAAGTAGCGTTAATGTTACCATTGAACCATTTGCCAATACGTTTTTTGTAGTCAAGCTCAATACCGCGTGATTTAGTGTAATCCTGGTTAACGTAAGTGATAAAGCTCTCACCTGCGAACCTTGGGTCGCTTATTTTAGCTGAAACAGTTGCAACGTAATCGTAGATATCTTTATAGTATGCAGTAACTGTGAACACATCATCATTCGTGAACTGGTTACGCAGACCAAGCTCGTATGAAACTGTAGTTTCGGGGTTAAGGTTGGGATTACCGAACTTCTGGAATGATGACTTAGAGCTTACGTTCGCAATTTTTGCGTAAACAAACTGAGGCTTTGGCCGCTTTGAAAAATGCCCGTAACTGAAAAACAGTGTCTGGTTATCCGTAATCGGATGCGAGATACCTATCCTTGGAGATAGTCTGCCTTTCCACCTTCTGCCGAACAGGCCGTAGGTATCTTCCATATACTGCTTTTTAACTTCATCGGGTATTGTTACTGCAAGCGGGTTGTTAATAGCATCATCAACCAGTTTGCCGGGGAACCAGTAATCGAAACGTAATCCGAAATTCAGGATCATGCCCTTGAATGTGATCTTATCCTGCGCGTATAACGCGCCGAACATCGGGTAAACCCTGTATGCATCGTTATTCAATCCAAAAGTACCTATCCACGGTTTGTAAATATCTATAAGCTGCATATCCTGGTACGCTGCTTCAAAGCCCGCTTTGAAGCGGTTTTTGGGGTTGAAAGTATGGCTTAAGTCGAACTTAAACCTGTACTCATTTACAAAATGGTCATGCCAAGTGTATGCATTGCCTACATCAAAAAATCCGTCACCGGGTATTATGCCGTATGGATTGTTTGTATCACCTGTTGGGTAATAGACAAACGGAGGCTTTATGATATCCTGCGGCTCGGTGTATTCATCCCAGTTCAATCCGTTTGCATCAACCCTTAGCTGGGTGAAAAACTTTGTGAGCTTTATTTCGTAAAATGTTTTATTACCTACGGCATGCTCCCACCCTATGCTGTTGAAGATATTGAGGTGAGTATATGTGTTTGCGTTATCCAGTATTTCCTGGAAGTTGTACTGGTATCCGGGATCGGGTTCAACATACTCAAGGTTCGTCTGCAGGCTTTGTGAGTTCTGGTTAATTGCCACTGACTGGTTCCATGAATATGTGAGCTTCATGTTCTCTCTAAGCTTCCATGTGCCTTTTGCCAGCCAATACCAGTTATTGTTCTGCCTTGGCGCGAATTTTGTTCCTTTGAAAATTGATGAATATAACTGCTTTGATTTATACCCGGGGAAGTTATCGTCAGTGATTCCCGCAACTGATGTGAACCCGTCGGAGATATTCATGAAGAAATTTCCGAAAAATGTTATTGTACCCGGCAGCTTTATACCAAGCAGTTTTTTGAACAGGTATTTTGTGATCGGTTCGGGTCCGCTGAAATTTGCTTCAAATATTTCCGAATTAAAGGATGACTTGGAATCCTTATTGAAACCTAAATTATCCCTTTTGTATGAAAGGTTGACTGTGTATCTGTCATATGCGCCGTCTTTTGTCTTTACGTTAACAACACCTGATGTTGCCTGGCCATACTCAGCGTTGTACCCACCGGTAATGACTTCTACTTCTTCAAGTGCCTGGGCTGATAGCTGCAGCCCGAAACCTGTTCCCGCAAGTGGATCCTGAACTGAAACGCCATCGAGCAGGAATGAATTATCATCTGACCTGCCGCCTCTAATAAAAAGCGCATCATCCTGTTTAATAACACCGGGCTGAAGTGTAACAACATCAATAACGTTTTCAACTATTTTGCCTTCAATATCCTTGGAATTCATCACGTGTTTACTTTCGGTTTGCTCAATATCAAGCAAAGGGCGCTCGCCCACAACAAGTATTTCTTCTCCAACTGTGAATGACGATGTATTAAGATTAATATTAAGTTCAGTAACTTCGTTATTTTTAACTTTGATATCGGTGTACTCAACAGTTTTGTAACCTATTGAAGAAACCGAAACGATATATTCACCCTCAGGTACTTTATCAAGCGTGTACTTACCGTCAATATCACTTGCTGTGCCTATGTAGCTTCCTTTGATCTTGATGTTGACATCAGGTATCGGGTTCTTTGATGAATCTACAACAATTCCTGAAATCGAACCGGTCTGAGCAAGCAGTTTTGCGGAAAAAATGAGAAGAAGTAATAATATTTTAGATATTTGTTTCATCTTATTAATTAATGATACCAAGGTCAGTACCTATAGCTCTTCTTAAGAAAAATGTTGCGTTACCATTACCGTTCATCCTGTTAAGCGGAACTGACAAAAATATAACTTTTGTATTCACTGCGGCATCCTTAATACATACTGTCAATTGTGCCGGGTCATATGGCGGATTGAACGGTATATTATATATTACCGGAGTTCCGTTTGTATATTTGATCCCTCTTACCGCATCAGGAGAAGGTGAACCTGCTTCAAGTACAGGGTATGAATTATTAATAACAACTATCTGTGTCTGAAACGGCATGTTTGCCTGGAAACTTGTCACACTATCAACAGGCGCAAAATTTATGATGCTGCCCTGCTGATCGATAGCGTTTGGGAAACCTGTTGAAAAGAAAACCTTACCCCCTGTTGCAAGGTAAAAGGGCAGGGTTTGCTGGGCAAGGTCAAAATTTGCATTATCACCCGTTGAGTTTCCCCTGTTAGCATACCATACCACACACTGAAAAAGCTTTAATGTTTCGGTGAACATTGATACTATTTTTGGCAGGTTAGCTCCTCCGGATGTCTTGATATCCAGTTTGCTGTACAAACCAAATGAATCAAGTGCATTCTGGTAAAACACCGCTGCCGCTCCGTTATCAAGTACAGTTGAAGGGTAGTCATCTATAAGAAGTATTCTGCCCTGCGGCTGACGTACATACCACGTGTCTGTGGAATCAGGCATAGTTACAACCGGACTGAATATCCCGGCAATATCTTTTACTTTCAGGTAAAGCTTATTATTTGAATTGGGTACCAGTCCGTTATTTTCCCTTAGTGTTAAAGAGCTTGTTGAAGACGAAACTTCATTCCATGAAGCAGTATCATTTAATGCCCAGTAATATTTACTAATGGAATTATCCCCGTCCGGGTCAGTGCCTGTCCACGCAAAAACACCGACTGTAAAGGAAGTATCAGGGATTTCTGTGCCGGTATTAAAACTTACGCTGGGCGGTGAATTAAAAACAGGATAAAGATTTGTAGCGGGTGATGGGTCAATGTTTCCTTTGTCATCTACAGCGGCTACCCAGAAACGGAATGTGCTGTCATTGCCAACTATCACTAACTGGAAAGTACTATCGTTACCTTCTGAATATGTCCAGTTGGTGCTGTCAAATGAGAACCTGTAACCCTGTATCAAGCCGTCCGGGTCATCACCCCACCATGTAATTTTTATCCTGGTAATATGCGGACTTATAATGCTATCCGGAAATAACGAGAGATAGGTTTCCGGTGCGGAGTTTGTATTCACACCCGAAGGCACATCAGTGCAGCTTTCGAGAACAAACAATCCCGCAAACAACAAAACTAAAACTGCAATATTTATTTTGAATTTCTTCAATTTATTATCTTTAGCTCCTAAATCCCTTCAAGAAAGCATGCAGTGCATTCTTCCCGAAAGGAGTCCTTCTGAACAGTTCCGCTTTTCTACCAAGCAGGAGGCAAATGTAAAAAACCCTTTTTTACTTTTGCTTTTCAAGAAAATGTCTTTAGACATTTTCTCAGTCCCGCTTTGGCGGGATTACTTCACCAATACCATTTTCTTAACTTCCCTGAACCTGCTTCCGCTAATCGAATTAGCTTCGATAACATAAATGTACATTCCCGAAGCGAGATTCATACCATCGAACTTAACTTCGTATTTACCCTTGTTCTGTACACCGCTTACAAGTGTTTTAACTTCCTGCCCAACAAGGTTGTATATCTTGAGTGTTACTTCTGATTCAGCAGGCAGGTTGTAAACAATGTTTGTAACAGGATTGAACGGATTCGGATAATTCTGTTTTATCCAGAACTGAGTTGCAATTTCATTTATCGGTTCAACACCAATTACTGTACCGAAATCATTATTTCTTCTTGGTACCATTTTGTATTTACCAAACGCATAATACAGCACACCCTGCAATGATGATATACCATCCCACCTCCATAATAATGAACCGGGCAGGGAAGTATTGTAATAATTTGCATTATTTCTGTTCCAGCCGTTAACTTTGTCATGATTACCATCCTGCAGTTCAATTCTTGCTTCTATATTCTCTCCGGGGTAAACCACAAGTATCTCACCGAAATTTCTGCGGAATGAAGTATCAGGAACCGGGAATTCACTTGTACAGCCTGATGATGATGCCGCATTTACACAAGATATTACGGACTGACTTGCAAACCTGATGAGAACACTTTCCCATTTTTCAGCAGTCGTATCCCCATCAATTTTATTATCCGCAACTATTGCGGGTGTCATTACTTCAAAATTAGGGATAGGCTGACCGCTTGCAAGAACTTGTATATCACCAGGGGTTGCTATAATAAGCCTTGTCATTCCGTTTGTTTCGCTTACAGTTCCGCGTACACGTACTCTTTGCCCTTTAACAAGCGGATCGGTTGCATTACCATCTATCCAAATTCCGCTCCATCCGCCGGCAATATTTCCATCCTGTATTATTACCCTGCGGGGTGAGGTTTGCGTGCCGCCTTCACCTGTGAACGAAAATGCCGGAATATCAGACGTGTCTGCTGTAACAATTCCTTCAGTTGTTACATCATACCCGTTGAATCCCGAAAATCCGCCGTTGTTTGGAGTGTACTGAATATCCTTAATAGTCATCGTATCATTATTTCTGACGTAATAGAAATAAGTTGATTTTGAGGTGTCAGATGGATTAAGCCTGGAAGCTCCCTGGTTATCCTTTGCTTTTAGAAAATACTCAACTAATGTGCCCAATGGCTGCGCCGGCATTGTTGCTGAATAAATATTACCTGTAGGTGACATATTCAGTTTTGTATATGCTCCTTTGTTAATTCTGTAATAAAGCTGGCAGCTATCAACAGAAATTGGTCTGTCGAGTGTATCAGAAACTACCGCGTTTACCTGTACTGTGTTAACGGGTTTTGGCACACCCGGACTTCTTGAAACACTGCTGATGAACGGTGGAGTGTTGCCTAAAGTCAGGTCATTTGGGTAAAGCGGAACTATAACATATCCAAATAAACCGTTGTTGGCGTCTGCATATGCGCTGTTGATTATAACTCCTCTTATAGATGTTACTGTTGCGCCAATTGAAGGCGGGGTCCAAACCGGAAAACCTGTATCATTAGGAGAAATTGAAAAGAAATTTGAAAAATCCCTTAAGTATATCTTGTTTCCCTGCGCATCCAGTAATGATCTTATATTTCTTGCACCTAGCGGACTCTGCGGGCCTACTGTGACATTACTTATCTGAACGTACATGCCCTCATATCTTTCACCTGATAAGAATTTTACAGTTCCCAGAGTATCAAAATCTGATATATTTACGTTTATCGGGGTGGGACGTCTTTTTATTGTTGGAAGTTCTGTTACTATAAGTGTAGTATCAAGTGCTATCTGTGTTGATCCTGATGAAATTATGTCAGGAAACTCGCCAACAATACCTGTAACTATTACTTTAGCACCGGTATCAAGTGTTGTGAACTGAGTGTTTGCTGTTATGCTTCCCTGTCTGACAATAATACCGCCAAACAAAGCATTACTTGTATCCTGAATGTAAGCTGTCCTAGATGTTGTTCCGCGTAAAAGAACACGGTTATCTATTCCTGATTTTACCAAAGGCGGAGCAACTACTCTACCGGTAAATGTTACAGTATCACCAACTTTTAATGAGCGGTCATGTCCGATAGCAAGTGAATCATTCGGAACCGTCTGCACTACCATAATAGTAGTATTGTATACAAGGTAAAATCCGATTGCTGCTAAAAACATTATAGCTGCAAAAAATGGTATTATTTTTTTCATGTTAGTATGATTTAATTTTTCTTTATCCTGAGTGAGTGAAGCGAGAGAAGGATCTTATAGATAGAACTAATACTTGATCCTAATCAAAATTATGTTTTTATTCTTTATAATACTCAAAAAAAGTTTCTATTAATAAGATCCTTCGGTCACTGCGTTCCCTCAGGATTTTATCACTTTATCACCAAAAACTTGCCCTTTTTGATAAAGCCGGTTTTCTGATTCTTAACTGTAAATAAATACAGCCCTGTTGCTATAGCCTGATCATCCCTGGTTATTAAATCCCATGCATGTTCACCGCCTGCAAGTATCTGCGTGCCATCGGCGAAAGTTTTGAACCACTGAATATCACTGCCGTTATAGGTTAATGCGTTGTGTGTGAATTTATCAACCACATCTCCCGCAACCGTATATATAGTGATCTCTGACTGCTCCGGCAGATTGAAGAAATATATTTTCCTCTCACGCTCCTGTGCCCCATCCCATGCCGCATTTACGTAATATGGATTAGGGTAAACACCAATTGGTGTTGATTCATCATCCAGTGAACCCGTGCCGGGTATGAGCCGGAATGAATTTGAAAGCAAACTGCTTTCAAGTGATTCAAGGTCGTTGGTCGTATCACCTTTATCATAAGCGGTCAGCGAATATACATACTGCCAGCCTCTAAGCTGATTATTATACTCAAACCTGTACCAGTATTGGTTCGTATCATTCGGGAAGACCTTTGCCTGCTGGAGCTTAATATAATTGAAACCTGTGTTATTGCCTATATTATTTATGCTGTCAAAATCACCGTTTAAGATGAATGATGAAAGCAGGGGATTTGTCGGGTCAATATCTGCGCCTGCATTTGTTCTGTATATCCTGTATCCTTCAAAATCACGAAGCAGTGAAATTGGGTCAATGCTTCTTTCAGCATTTGAAGCCCAGTAAACAGTAACTTTATTTTCTTCATTGATAACTTTTGTTACAGGACTGTTTGGCGGTGATGGCAGTAAGTACCTGTCAAGAAAATTATTACCGTTGATATCCTCACCCGGGTCAAGCCTGCCGTTGCCGTTTTTATCTTCGCCATTGTATGCTTTCTGGCACCAGTCAGCGTGGCTGCGAAGTTCTGTGCGCTGGTAACTGGAGTCCCAGCCTTGTGGATCGTTTCCTGTTTTCTTCGCGCAGATTATTCCATAAACAACTTCAAGCGTATCTAAATAATTCAGAGTTGTGTATGGACCGTTTGAAACAAGTGCTGAGCGGTTTGAAGGCTGCCTGATCTCATTTAATATTGAAGCATTTACTTTTACTCCGCCCTGGAAATATCCGTTCATTTTGCTGTACCTGCCAAGATTTAATCCGTTTTCATCTGACTGAGGTGCAAAATAAGTTGGGTCAACAGTATTTCGGAACTGCCATGTTACAAAATTTCTGCCTGTTGGTAATGTATCTGCCATTGTTCTTCCATAGGGAGTTGAACCTAAAATTTTAATTCCAATGTAACTGTTGGTGTAGCCTACGTCGCCGGCAGCGTCAAATTCATAAGCCATATTATAAACGCTATCCCATCCATTGCCGCCTTTAGTGAAAAACGCGGACCCTCCGGGTCTGGTTATCTGGGTATTCCTTACAACAAGATCTGTCCACATTCCCGTAAATATGCTGTCAATGGGAGAAGTATCACCCCTGTAACCAATATTAACTATCCTGTAGCGCATTATTACAAAAAAATCAGCATAGGGATAGTTCCAGCAATATGATTGCTGTATAATCTTCAAACCCATTGGGTTATGATTTACTATCAACTGACCGCCAATTGTTGTTGCTGTATCGGTATATTCGCAAATAAAATCCTGATGGGAAACTGCAAGGGGAGAGTAAAATGGTGATGTCAATAGTGATGAGCGATGTGTGATAATCTGCCCAAGAGCATTGGTATATTCAAATCCTTCGCCGCGATTTGAAGATGATGCGTCAATTGCTCCTGTCGTAACCCTTATCACGCCGTTCTTTTTTCCGCCAATCCAGATTCCGCCATCAAAGATATGTTCTATCTGTGAGCCTTTGGGGTATTCACATGAAGGCTGACCCGGCCAAAGCGTAAAGCCATGCCCTATTGTGCCGAAATTTGTAATTGTTAACCCAATATTGCCAACGTTAGTGTAGTGATTTATATCATCATCAGCTATAGCGAATCCGCCATACAATATTATGCATGTAAGCAGGGTAGAAATGGAATATTTGATAATACGGCTAAAAAAAGAACTAGTAAAAATTCTCATTCAATAATTTTTATCCCTTTAGTGCTGCAAGAAAACTTTATAGATGAACCTAATAGATGTGAACCCGCTAAAGAGCGGGGCAGTAAATAACCCTTAAATTTACTGATGTAAAATAGGCAAAGTAGCCCAAAAAAACAATTCTTTATTTATTAGTTTGCATTTAATCTGTTAGGCAATTTTATACAAATTACAGTTTAAATTCAAAAAATCAGTTAAATATATGTTAAGCATTGGTT
>JABFSP010000217.1 GCA_013140565.1 Ignavibacteria bacterium | reverse complement strand
ATGGATATCCTTCCGTACTTTTTGCCTTACTCGTTCAAGCAGATCAATATCATTCTTAATTTTGCCTTCAGCTTCAATTTCTTTACTGTATTTATTGACCAGCTCCGCAACTTTGCCTATTGCGTCCATCCTTATTTTTTCTGTGTGATCAGGACGCTCACTCTTAGGAGGAGGAAATCCCATACTTAAACCGGTACCGGTAATACTCTTTTCACCGGTGAAGTATCCTTTTACATCTTTCCATAAACCTTCCAAATGTTTTCTTATTTTTCCCCCCAGCTCATCAGTCATTGATTTAGCCCATTTACCGAACTTTACAACGTTATCCTTCGTTATAGAACGCAGCTTATCATAATGATATCCGGCTATATCATAAACAGCTTTTAAAACATTTGGCTGTGTGATATCGGCTAACTTACTTAAACCGCCGAAATCGAGGTTCATATCCTTTAAGGCATCACCTAAGATTTTTTTATTTAGATTGTAATTATGTTCCCGGGCTTGTCTGTATAGATCATCATAAGGTTTATTTTCGGGATTCTTTGAATCTGAATTGAATGTATTTTCAAGAAATGCGCCTGTATATTTATTCAGATCTACAGGCCTGTTTTCCTTTATTGCTTTGTCTAATTCACTCTTAAGGGATTCAGGGGTTATTCCTGATTCGGTTCCTGATTCTGGCTCATTAACTTCCTTAGTTCCTCTAAATCCGTCGCTTCTTCTTCGTCCAGTGTTCCCGAGCTCTCCTTCTTTTCCAGTATTTCCAGTACTGCCTGTCTCCCTGCGTTCTGTACTTCCAGGTCCGTTTCTGTAAGTTCTGAAGATTGATTCATATCCGGGTTTTTGTTTTCTGAGTTTTCCTGATTCATTTTCTAGTACTTTAATTACATCATTATAGTTATATAATTTTACTTCATCAATTCCAATTTTGTTCCATTTACCGGTACTGTTATCATAAATGTTTACTTTAAGATCTGGATATTTATCCTGTAATTCTTTTACATTTTCAATTGACTTAACGTAATCATTAGCCTGCTTTTCCATCTTAACTAAATGCCCGCCGTTTGAGACACGCTCAAACATTCTTTTTGCCAGCTTCTCAGGTTTAGTATAAGCCATATGAATTTCAGGTATCAAACCTGCTTCTGTAATCTTTAATATCCGCTTTTCTGTTTCATTTATATCTGAAATATTCGTATCTAGAATAAGCTTAAAAGTTTTTGATGAACCAAACGTTTTCGCTATGGTAGATTTACCCGAACCAGGAGCTCCGGCAGTGATCATTACTTTACCTTTTACATTATTATCATTCAGTTCCTTTATTTTCTTTTCAAATACTCTATCTACAACTTCCCATGCCGGCTTAGTAAATTTTGCATCTGGATTAGAACGGTCGTAACCTTCATCTATGAATAATTCCCGGGCTTCATCCTGGCTTATATAGTTTTTATTTTTCTTGATATATTCATCAGCCAAAGAATTAATACTGGGCTTTTCTATTATCTTCTTCAATCCGTTTATGCCAACCAAACCTTCATAACCGGCTTCATCCTTTACTTTTATCATATTATCATTTCTGATATCAGTAATTTCAAGCTGCTCTTTTGGATTTTTATAATTGTCACTCCTGATGATATCCCCGACTTTTAATTCATCTTTATTCTGAATTTTAAATTCTTCAGGTCCCCTTCCGGTCCATTCTTTACCGTACCTGCCCCCGCTGATCAGGAAAAGCTTATTATCTTTGTGCATTTTTGCTATATCCTTATTCCTGAATCCAAGCTTACGAAGTTCAAGCCGCTGAGCTTCTTCATCCCAATTCATGAAATCACCCTTGCCGGGTTCATTTGTATTTGTTTCCGGTACTTCTGCAGTCTTACGGCGCCACGTTTTGTTTTCCAGTTTTCTTTTAATCCTGAATCCTTCTTCAAACTCTTTTAGGGACTTCGCTTTAACATTTTCCACCGGCTCAGTTGATACCGCATTGTCGACTATAGTCTTTATTGTTTCAGGGTTTCTTTCTTCAGGTTTAAGATTATTGATATCACGCGAAACTTTTCTGATTACTCTACCGTGCATCAGAATGTCCAAGCCTGCATTTAACAGCACATCTTCCACATATCTTTTAGCGTCAAAATCCTTATCTGTAAGAGCATCATATTGAGGACCTAAAGACGGGACAATTGAATTATAAATCAAGCTGGATAGTTTACTTCCTTTTATCGATTGAACCTCAGGAGCAGTAAAAGGATTTGCAGCAAACAAAGTACCCATTAAACCGCTTTTTCCTGTTTCCCTCAAATAATCTTCAGTAGTAATTTTCCCCTGAAGCCAGTTACTTACTAATTCAGGCTGTTGCTGAGCTGTAAAACCTATCACATTTGTTAAAGTATTTCTGATTGCCGGGTTTTTAATTCCCTGCAGGGTTAGGTTTGTAGTTTCCATAATGGTACTTAAAGGAATTAAACCTCCCACCACATTTGTCCCGATATCCAATGCCTGTTCAAATATCTTATCACCAGCCCTGTAATTAGATCCTTCAGTAAGTGGAATATTTTCATCAAATAATTTGTTATATCCAATTTTTCCGATATTACCAAGTTCGGTAGCCACGTTTCCCATACCGCCAAAAAAGCTCATACCCGGGCTCGATGTTTCAAGTCCTAAATATTTTGCAACCTGCTCTTTATTCAGCTCATCAGCTTCTTCAGGAAACAATACCTCATTTACAATGTTTCCGGCATCAAACCATAAAGGAAGTTCCAGTTTACCTTCTTTGTACTGTTTATATGCTTCATCCTTAACCAATCCTTTTACAATATTCTTCTTAACGTTTTCAACAGTACTTTTAATGTTTTCAAGAATGTTTACACTTGTATTGCCTGTAGCTTCTTCAGGAAACGTGGAAATTTCCTTCGTTCCCATATTCTGCATTCCGTAATAAACCGGTACTTCAGGATTTAGAATATTATCTTCACCATCCTTGCTATCAGCTCTACCAAAATCCTCAACATTGCTGAGGATATCATCAACCAACAGCCCTTTTTGTTCTTTATTATTACTTGTTAAATTTATTGCATAGGGTGATTTAATCTCAAACGGAAGATCATTCTTAGTTGCTGTTTTTTTCTGCGGCGCATTATCCGATGGAACTATGTACCCGCCGCTTTTTAATAATACTTCTTTACGGGGTTTAAATTTCTTAGGTTTTTTATCAGACATTCATTAACTCCATTTCAATAGTTTTACCTTTTAAATCATGAAAGCAGTCTCCGCAAAATTCTATTTTGCCGTTACGCACAAATAAATGGCAAACACGGCCATTGGGATAAGTATTTTTTAAAGATGGAGAGAACGTAGGGTTAATTAAATCATTATTAAACTTCCATCTGCCATCCATAGGGAATGTATGACATCCGCCGCAACCGTGGCAGTCAAATATATAATCCGTAAGTTTATCTTCATGGTAAACCGGTAATACTTTAGCTTTATTCGAAATTTCCATAATCTTCAAGATTTTTACCTGTCTTTTCCCTGAACCAATCCTTTATAGCTTCAAAGTAATCATCATCACCGGTATTATCGAACATGCCGTGTTTTTCCATTTCACCTATCCAGTCTTCAGGAGTAAGATCAAATCTATCCCACATTTGCTCAATTTTGCCCTGCCAGTTTTGGATTTGATTTCTGTAATTAGAAATATTCTTAATATTATTAAGTACATTTCCTTTTTTCTTTTTATCATCAACGGAAGAAGTGCCGTATTTAACCGCAGCGTAATCCGGGTCGTTAATTCCCATGTTCTGAATAGAGCTTTTTAACTCTGAATATTTCTTCTGAAGTTTAAGCTGCTCTTTATCGGAATCCGATAATTCCGAATCATCCTCGGGTTCATCAATCCATTTATTTCCAAGCTTTATTTTTACCTCGTTGAATTCACTAAGCATACTATTGAATACTTTATCATTTGGATTTAATGCCTGGTCTTTTGTTTTAAGTTTACCCGGACCCTTATAACCTCGTTTATTATTACCAGTTTCAGGATCATCAGCAAATAATGTAGGATAT
>JABFSP010000003.1 GCA_013140565.1 Ignavibacteria bacterium | reverse complement strand
ATTAAACTGCTATTTAAATGATACTTTCTGAATTACTACTTTTTCGATCGGGTTATCCATACCATCTTTTTTAACGTTCTCTATTTTCAAAGCTATATCCATACCCTTGGTGACTTTTCCGTACACTGTGTACTGACCGTCCAAATGCGAAGCTTCGCCTGTAACTATATAGAATTGGCTGCCGCTGGATTCTTTTTTCGGATTAACTGCATCTCCAAGCCTTGCGCCAGCAATTGAGCCTTTTACATGTCCGGCTTTTATTTCTGCAGGAACTGTGTAACCCGGTCCGCCCTGACCGTCATTTGACCTGTCATTATCTTTGGAATTGGGGTCACCACCCTGTATCATAAATCCGGTGATTACCCTGTGGAAGGTTGTACCTTCATAAAAGCCTGATTTCACGAGTTTTTTGAAATTAGCAACGTGCAGGGGAGCGTCTTTTTCATTAAGCTCTATCTCGATATCACCCATACTTGTTTTCAACACCACTGTGTTTGATTCTTTAGAATCTTTTTTATCTTTTGAATCAGTTGTATCTGTTTTGGTTGTCATACTGTCTGTTTTCTTTTGTGTGTTCTGAGTTTGTGTATTCTGCTGCTGTGTCTGCTGCTGAGTAGTATTATCTTTTTTTACTTCTGTCTGATCTGTTTTGCTATCCCCGCAAACGAATGCGAAAAAGCTTAAGATAAATGCCGGTAACAGCATTATTTTCATTGCAGTTAGTTTCATTAATTTAAATTCCTTTCTGTATATATTTGTTATTAATAATTTCTAGTTTTGAATAATTCCCATTGAAAGTAAGACGATAATAAGTATCCCAAATATCACTCTGTATACCACAAATAACATCATTGAATGCTTCTTTATGAATGAAAGCAGGAACCAAATTGACCAGTACCCAACAACTCCGGACACCACTGTTGCTATAACAAGACTCAAAATGGCACTATCACCGCTCAATAAAGTTGCCCGTTGACTGAACAATTCATATACTCCGCTCAATAACACTGCCGGAATACTAAGCAAAAACGAAAACCTTGCAGCATCTTCACGGGTCATATTCCTGAAAAATGCACCTGAAATTGTTGAACCTGAGCGTGAAGCACCGGGAATAAGTGCCATTGCCTGGAAAATTCCTATGATAATTCCATCTTTGTATGTTATACTGTTAAGATCAACCTTCTTTTTGGTAAATCTGTCGGCAATCATTAAAATAACAGAAAAGAATATCAAGCTTGCAGCGACAATATACATATTCCTGAACTGGTGCCTGATAAGATCCTTCAATAGGAAACCCGCAACTACTATCGGAATAGTACCGATTATTATCATTAAAAGCAGGCGAGTATCTTTGCTGTTAAAATCCTTTGTTTTCAGACTAAGCATCATTGCTTTGGTCATGTTCATCAGGTCACTGCGGAAGTATAATATAATAGCAATCATCGTCCCGACCTGAATTACAGCCGTATATGATGCGCCGATATCACCCCAACCGAAAAAAGTCGGTATTATTCTCAAATGAGCCGTACTGCTTACCGGAAGAAATTCCGTTAATCCCTGAACAACGCCCAGTAATATAGCTTTAAGTATTTCTGTCATTAAAAGATCATAAATAAAATTCCCAATCTCGCACCAACTCCATAACCACTTAGGCTGGTTTCCTGCTGTGAGTTTACAGCATTCAATGTATTGCCGTCTTCATCTTTCAGTTTTCCGTACATATTCATAAATCCAAAACCACTAATATATATCATAAACCTTTCGTTGAATTTCGGAAGAAAAGTAATTTCAGCTTTTATTGATGGGCCTGATGAATAATATTTTAATGTTGTCGCATTATTTACCTTATCGTTAAACTGCTGAAAGTGATAACCGAATCCCGCGCTTAGTTTAAGATTGTATTTCAACTCCCTGAAATTCAGCCTGAGCAGTATATTCGGCTGATGGTCAAGAATTGTATAATCAAACACTGCCGGAGAATACACATAATCAAAGCTTCTGACGTAATAGCTGTATTCAAACGAAGCTGAAAGAAGAGGGGTAAGATCATACTCTGCACCGCCAAAGAACTCAACTCCCGCATTAAACGATTTTACTGTATCGGATGTGGAATAAGGTATTGAAGCAATCAAATAATCATTAAGTTCCTGAGTTATGCCGTAATCAACACCCATTCCGGTATAGAAATACAAATGTTTTTTGAACTTCACCTTTGATTGAGAAAACAAAGCAGCATTTATTAAAATAAATGCTGCCAGAAATATAAATAATTTATTTTTCAAAAAATTAAATATCCAGATTTTTTACGTATTTGGCGTTCTTTTCTATGAAAGCTCTTCTGGGTTCAACTTCTTCACCCATAAGAGTTTCGAATACCTTATCAGCCGCAACTGCGCTATCAATTGATACCTGAAGTATTGTTCTGGTTTCGGGATTCATAGTAGTTGACCAAAGCTGCTCAGGGTTCATTTCACCAAGACCTTTGAATCTTGATATCGCAAATCCTTTTCCTTTGGTTACAACTTCGCCGCTTTCGCTAATTTCAGTTTCAGAAGGCAAAGTTTCTTTCGCAGCCTTTGTATTAACTTTAAATCTCTTTAATATCTGATCCTTTTCATTTTCATCATAAGCATAATGCTCTTCTTTGGCAATCTTTATCTTGTATAAAGGCGGCTGCGCAATATAAAGCCTACCGGTTTCGATGATCTCTTTCATGTGCCTGTAGAAGAATGTGAGCAGAAGTGTACGGATATGAGAACCGTCTACGTCGGCATCGCACATAAGGATAACTTTACCGTAACGCAGTTTACTCTCGTCAAAATCATCTGAATTGCCTATACCTGCGCCAAGCGCGGTAATAATAGATTTTATTTCTTCATTTTCCAGAACCTTGTTCATACGCGCTTTTTCAACGTTCAGTATCTTACCTTTCAAAGGCAGTATAGCCTGGAAACGTCTATCTCTCCCCTGCTTGGCTGAACCACCCGCAGAATCTCCCTCAACGAGGTAAATTTCACAATGGTCAGGATCACTTATTGAGCAATCAGCAAGTTTTCCGGGTAACCCTGAAAACTCGAGAGCATTCTTACGCCTGATAAGCTCCCTGGCTTTTCTTGCCGCTTCTCTTGCTTCTGCCGCGCGGAGACATTTTTCAATGATCTTCTTTGCAACTGAAGGATTTCCTTCCAGGTATTCCTGAAGCTGTTCACCTACAATTGTTTCTACTATGCTTTTTACTTCGCTGTTACCAAGTTTTGTTTTAGTTTGCCCCTCAAACTGCGGCTCAGGCACTTTAGTGCTGATAACACATGAAAGGCCTTCGCGGAAATCATCACCTGTCAGCTGTATTTTATCATTCTTAATGATATTTGCTTTGGCACCGTAATTGTTCAGCGTCCTTGTTAACGCAGTTTTGAATCCAACTAAATGTGTACCGCCTTCATGAGTATTGATATCATTTACATAAGTAAAAATATTATCATTATACGATTCATTATACTGGAATGCAACTTCTACCTGTGTATTATCCTTTTCACCTTTTATGAAAATAGGTTCCTTCATAAATGATTTGCGCGCAGAATCGATATACTTCACAAATTCAATTATACCGCCTTCAAAATGAAAAGTATTTTCTCTTTTGGCTCTTTCATCTTTGATAACGATCGTTACTTCCTTATTAAGGTAGGCAAGTTCCCTTAAGCGGTCTTCAAGAATTTCAAATTTGAAATTGACCGTATTGAAAATTGTATCATCTGGCATGAAAGTTGTTGTTGTACCAGTTTCTTTGATATTAACTTTGCCGATTTCTTTTACGGGACCGGTTGGTGCGCCTGCCTTATAATCCTGAGTAAAGATCTTACCTTCACGTCTGACTTCAACCTTAAGCCACTTGCTGAGCGCGTTTACAACTGATACGCCCACACCATGCAGACCGCCCGATACTTTATAGGTATTTCTGTCGAACTTACCGCCGGCATTAAGCACTGTCATTACAACTTCAAGCGCCGATTTCTTTTCTGTCGGATGCATTCCGGTAGGGATACCGCGGCCGTTATCAACAACGGTGATCGAATTATCCTTATTGATAGTAAGTGATATCT
>JABFSP010000402.1 GCA_013140565.1 Ignavibacteria bacterium | reverse complement strand
TTTGAAAAGAATGCTCCACTCGCTTGGAATTGATGATGAAAGATTCCGGCTAGAATGGATATCTGCTTCCGAAGGTGAAAAAGTTAAAACTGTAATTAATGATATGGTTGATAAATTAAAAGCACTCGGGCCGCTTTCAATTCCAAATCAGATAAATATTCTGAACGAAGAATTAAAAGAGATCCCCGAAGAACTCGCGGAATCATTTATTGGCAAGGAGGAGTTAAGTCATGTCTGATAAACCTAAACTTGCTTTTTATTGGTGTGCTTCCTGCGGAGGCTGTGAAGAATCAGTTGTCGATCTCGCCGAAGATATCCTGATGGTAGCAGGCGCTGTTGATATAGTTTTCTGGCCTGTTGCTATGGATTTCAAAAAAGCGGATGTAGAAGCAATGGAAGACGGCTCTATTTTTGCCGCAATGATAAACGGAGCAATTCGTACGTCAGAGCAGGAAGAAATGGCGCGCCTGATAAGAAGGAAAAGTAAAGTAGTTATTGCCTACGGTTCATGCGCTCACATGGGAGGGATACCTTCACTTGCCAATGAATTCACACGCGAGCAAATTATGGAATATATGTACCAGGAGGCGCCTTCAGTGGTTAATCCTGAAAAGACGAGACCCATGTTAAGTTTTAAACATAATTCACAAAATGTAACTTTGCCTGAAATACGTAATCTTGTGCGTACGCTTGACCAGGTAATTGATGTTGATTACTATTTGCCGGGTTGTCCCCCTACACCAAAGCTTCTAAAGCAGGCAGTTTTAACACTGCTGTCGGGTGAATTTCCCCCTAAAGGAACAGTGCTTTCACCTGATGAAGCATTGTGTGAAGAATGTCCGCGCAAGGAATCAAAACCATCGGACCTTTCTTTCACGCACTTTTACAGACCGCATGAAATACTGCTTGATAAAACCAAATGCCTGCTTTCGCAGGGTGTTGTTTGTATGGGTCCATCAACCCGTGCGGGATGCGAAGCGTTATGCATAAGCGGCAATATGCCCTGCAGCGGATGCTTCGGTCCGACATCAAGGGTAAGAGACCAGGGCGCAAAGATGCTTTCCTCGCTTTGTTCAAATATATCTGAAAATGATGAAGCGGGAATTGATAAAATTCTCGATGGTATTCCAGACCCGGTTGGTACATTTTACAGGTACGGACTTGCAACTTCTCTTCTAAGAAAAAAAATTACGGAGGATGTGTAATGGAAACTATTATTAAGGAAAAATGGAATGAAGGCTTAACAAAAGCTGATAATTCATACATGAAAACCCGCAGAATTACCATAGACCCGATAACAAGGCTTGAAGGACACGGAAAAATAGATATTTTGCTTGATGAAAAAGGTGAAGTTGAACACGCATATTACCAGATCCCTGAGATACGCGGATTTGAAACTTTCTGTCTTGGCAGACCAGCTGAAGAAATGCCCCAGATAACAAGCCGCATTTGCGGTGTATGTCCAACGGCACATCATATGGCAGCTACCAAAGCGCTTGATAGTTTGTATAATATTGAACCTCCACCAACTGCACGCAAATTAAGGGAACTGATCTACAATGCATTTATGCTTGAAGATCATGCGCTGCATGTTTATGTACTGGGCGGACCGGATTTTATAGTGGGTCCAACAGCAGATAAAAGCAAAAGAAATATACTTGGCGTAATTGAAAAAGTAGGTATTGAAACAGGAAAACGTGTAATAGATATGCGCCGGAAGATAAGGAATATCATAAACTATCTTGGCGGTAAGGTGATTCATCCTGTTTTCGGTCTCCCCGGCGGTGTTTCAAAAGGTCTTGACCCTGCTGACCTTCCTGAATTTAAGGAAACCGCAAAAGAGGCGCTGGAATTCGCGAGGTTCACTCTGCAGGTATTTAAGGATATTGTCCTTAAGAACGATGACTACGTAAAACTCATAACTTCTGATGCATATACCCACCGCACTTATTATATGGGTATGGTTGATGAAAACAACCGGGTAAATTTCTATGATGGAAAGCTTAGGGTTGTGGATCCGGACGGTAAGGAATTTGTAAAATTTGAAATTAAGGATTACCTGGAACATATTGCAGAGCGTGTTGAACCATGGAGCTATGTGAAATTCAATTACCTTAAAAAGCTTGGTTGGAATGGATATGTTGAAGATGCGAATACAAGTGTATACGCAGTTGCACCGCTGGCAAGGCTGAATGCTTCCGCGGGTATGGCAACTGAAGAATCACAGAAAGCTTATGAAGAATACTTCAAGATACTTGGCGCTAAACCTGTTCATCATACGCTTGCAAATCACTGGGCAAGGGTTGTTGAAATGCTGCAGGCTGCCGAAAAAATTGTTGAACTGGTAAATGATCCTGAAATTACGGGTGAAAATATCAGGACAATTCCGACTGCAACACCTAAAATTGGAATTGGTGTGGTTGAAGCTCCGAGAGGAACATTGATACATCATTTTGAAACCGATGAAAGAGGTATATTAACAAAGGTCAACCTTATTGTTGCAACGCAGAATAATTCAGCAAGAATTGCTATGAGCATAGATAAAGCCGCAAAAGATCTTATTCATGGAGGCAAAGCTGATGATGGATTATTAAATATGATCGAAATGGCTTTCAGGGCATATGATCCGTGTAACGGATGCGCAACGCATTCACTGCCGGGAACCGTTCCTATAGTGATAAACATTTACGATAAACAAAAACAATTATTGAAGTCAATTTCCGGATAATTATTTATAGATGAATACTTAAAGATGAAAACTACACAGAACAGGTTAATGGTACTTGCCCTTGGTAATGATATAATGGGTGATGATGGCGCAGCACTTGCAGCAGCAAAAGTATTAAGAGATGAATTCGGCAATGAGGTCGATATCTTCGAGGTCGCCTCTGCCGGATTCATGCTGCTTGATCTGCTGGAAGGGTATGATAAAGTAATTATCATTGATACGATACTTTCAACTCACTCGCCAGGTTTGATACGGGAGCTTACCGTTAAAGAGCTCTCTTGCAGGCTCACAAGTTCACCTCATTACGCAGGTTTGCCTGAGATCATTGGGCTTGCCAAAAAACTTGAACTGAACTTTCCGGATGAGGTTAGAATTCTGGTTATGGAAATTGAAGATCCTTTTATCATAAGGCAGGGTCTCTCTCCAAATATCGAAAGAAAAATTCCGGACCTTGTAAAAAAGGTCAAAGATATTATCTTTGACTGGCAAAAAACTGTTACTCTCAAAAACTTTGAATTAACTATATAATTCACATATAGTTATCACCAAATTCAATTCTTACTTTCCTAAGATAAATCATATTTAGATTACGGGATTAGTGCTATATTTGTATTGAAAAGTATAAGTATATGAAGGGATATTATTAATATGCATGAGCTTTCACTTGCGCAAAATATCATTGAAACCGTAAAGCAAAACGTTACTGCCGGTGAGCTTGGAAAAGTAAGGGAAGTTATTGTAGAGGTAGGTGCGTTTTCGGGTGTGGTTGCGGATTCTCTCAAATTCTCTTTCGAAGCTATTAACGCAGGTACCGAGCTTAAAAATGCAGTGATGAAGATCATTGATATTCCGTTTTGCCTTAGATGTATCGATTGCGGCAATGAGACCTCCACTGAAATACCGATGCTGCTCTGCAGCATCTGCGGAAGCAGTAATACACAGATCCTCTCAGGTGATGAGCTGAGAGTCAAAGAACTGAAAATAGAGGAAGAATAAATTAATTACCGAAAAAATGGAAATAATTAAGATTGAAAGAAAAGTACTCGCAAAAAATGATGCCATAGCATCTGAAATTCGCGGCAAGTTTGAAGAGAATGGTGTTTTTGCCATTAACATGGTAAGCTCGCCGGGCTCAGGGAAAACAAGCCTTGTGGAAAAGATAATTGAAAATTTCAGCGGGCGTGTGAATATATCGGTTATTGAAGGTGATGTTCAGACTGATCTTGACGCTCAGCGGGTATCTGCATACAACGTTCCGGTTGTACAGATAATAACAAACGGCGGCTGTCATCTTGAAGCGAACCTGGTTAATGATTCGCTTAAAAACCTTGACCTTGTGCAAACCGATCTGCTGATAATTGAAAATGTAGGTAACCTTGTATGCCCAGCCGGGTATGATCTTGGCGAAGATATGAAGGTTGTTGTTATCAGTGTGACTGAAGGTGATGATAAACCGCTGAAGTACCCCAAGATGTTCATAAATTCCAAAGTACTTGTAATTAATAAAACGGACCTGCTGCCTTATGTAAATTGTAAAATAGAGCAGCTTAAGCAAAATGCCCTGAAGATAAATCCCGCTTTGCAGGTTTTTGAAGTATCGTGTACTTCAGGCGAAGGTGTCGGTAAGTTCTGTGATTTTTTAGAGAGCAGCATTTAATTTAAATTGATACAAAAAGTTAAAATAGTTATCCACGGCGTTGTACAGGGCGTCGGGTTTCGTCCCTTTATATTCCGGCTTGCAAAAGAGCTTGATGTTAAAGGCTGGATAATTAATTCTTCACAGGGCGTTTTTATTGATGCCGAATCAGACCGCAAAACACTCGAGAGCTTTATCAGAAAAATTGATACCGATAGACCAAAGAACTCATACATTCAGAGTTTTGAACACACCTGGCTGGATGCTGAAGGATTTGAGACTTTTGAAATAAGGGAAAGCAAAGAATCAGGCAGTAAAACAGCGCTGGTATTGCCTGATGTATCAACCTGCAATGACTGCCTTGATGAAATTTTCGACCCTAAAAATAGGAGATATCTCTACCCCTTTACTAATTGTACAAATTGCGGACCAAGGTATTCAATAATTGCTGACCTGCCCTATGACAGGTGTAATACTACAATGGGTGAGTTTGAAATGTGTCCTGAGTGCAGGGCTGAGTACACTGACCCGTTAAACCGCAGGTTTCACGCGGAACCAACGGCTTGCCCCAAATGCGGCCCGCAGGTTACACTAAAAGGCACAGATGGTACCGTGTTATATGAAAAACAGGAAGCCATCCTGAACGCGGTTAAGGCTATTAAAGATGGAAAGATAATAGCATTAAAAGGAATTGGCGGTTACCAGCTATTGTGCGATGCATCAAATCAGGATGCAGTAATAACACTGCGAAAGAGAAAAAGACGCAGCGAAAAACCATTTGCACTTATGCTGCCCAATGCTAAAATGGTAATAGCTGAGTGTGAAGTCAGTGAAAGTGAATTACGCCTGTTGAGTTCTGTTGAAGCGCCAATAGTTCTGCTGAAGAAAAAGAAGAATATTCAGTCAGCAATTTCAATTGAATGTGCTTCCGGTAATCCATATCTCGGTATTATGCTTCCGTATTCACCTTTGCATCACATTTTAATGAAGGAACTTGGTTTGCCTATTGTTGCAACAAGCGGCAATATTTCGGAAGATCCGATATGTATCAATGAAGAGGAAGCATTTGAAAAACTTGCTGATATCGCTGATTACTTTCTTGTTCACAACAGAAAAATTTTAAGGCATGTTGATGATTCAATTGTGCGTATTGTAAGCGGCAAACAGGTTATGATGCGCCGTGCAAGAGGTTATGCACCGCTGCCGGTGGTGTTAAACGGAATTAAAGGAGTAACACTGGCTGCAGGACCGCATTTAAAAAACACTATCGCGATCAATAAAGCAAACAATGTTTTTATTTCTCAGCATATTGGTGACCTGGAAAATATTGAGTCAATAAACGCATTTAAGCGGGTTATAAATGATATCAAAAGTTTTTATGAACTTACCCCTGAACATGTAATATGTGATTTGCATCCTGATTATATTTCAACAAAATATGCGGAGTCACTTGATATACCGGTTCATAAAGTGCAGCATCATTATGCGCACGTACTTTCATGCATGGCTGAAAATGAACTCGAGGGCAGTGACATGCTTGGAGTATCCTGGGATGGAACAGGTTACGGAACTGACGGAACAATTTGGGGCGGTGAGTTTTTAGTGCCGCAGGGCATCAGTTTCAAGCGTGCTGCATACTTCAAGCCTTTCAGGCTGCCCGGCGGCGAGCAGGCAATTCATGATGTATGGAAAATTGGATTATCATTGCTTTACAGTGTTTACGGTGAAAAAGTATTTGAACTTGAAATTATTCCATTCCTAAAAAAAAATGATGCCTTGCTGGTAAAGCAGTTGCTTGATAAAAATATCAACTCACCTGTAACAACCAGCGCCGGCAGGCTGTTTGACGGCATTTCAGCTATTATCGGTATCAGAGATACGGTAAACTATGAGGCACAAGCGGCAATGGAATTGGAATTTGCCGCTGATGATTTCAAAACAAATGAGTATTTTAGTTTTTCCATTGATGAATCGGGTGGTTCACTTATCTTCAACTGGGAAAATATGATAAAAGGGATAATTAACGATCTGAATGAATCTGTTCCCAAAGGAAAAATCGCGACAAAATTTCACAATACTCTTGCAGAAACAATTGTACAGATAGTCCAAAGATTGAAATATAGCAAAGTGCTTCTTTCAGGCGGCTGTTTCTTGAATAAATACCTGCTTGAAAAAAGTATCAACAGACTTACAGAAGAAGGATTTAAAGTATACACTCAGCAAAGGGTTCCTTCGGGTGACGGGGGAATTTCTCTGGGTCAAATGAAATATTCAACTTATATAAATTAAAGAAAGTTATTATGTGCTTAGCTGTTCCCGGAAAAATATTGAGTATCGATGATTCAGCCGGTCTATTGATGAAAACCGGCAGGGTAAACTTCGGCGGAATAGTCAAAGAAGTAAATCTTGCATATACACCCGATGCGAAAATTGGTGATTATGTAATTGTACACGTAGGTTTTGCCCTCAATACAGTTGATGAATCAGAGGCAATGAAAGTGTTTGAATACCTTAAGGAAATTGAGGGTCTTGATGAACTTACAGGCGAAGAGAAACAATAGTCATGAAATTCATTGATGAATACAGGGATGCGGATGCCGCCAGAAAATATTCTGAGCTTATCCATAATATTACAACCAAGAACTGGAATATCATGGAAGTCTGCGGCGGGCAAACCCATGCTATTGTAAAATTCGGACTCGATGAGTTACTGCCATCTGGTATAAGACTTATTCACGGACCGGGCTGTCCCGTATGTGTAACTTCGCTTGAGCTTATCGATAAATCAATTGAAATAGCATCAAACCCCAATGTAATATTTTGTTCGTTTGGTGATATGCTAAGAGTGCCGGGCTCAAAAAAAGATCTGCTGCAGGTTAAAGCCGAAGGCGGCGATGTAAGGATGATGTACTCACCCCTTGATGCAATTAAAATTGCCAAAGATAACCCCGGCAAAGAAGTTGTTTTTTTCGCGGTCGGATTTGAAACAACGGCTCCCGCAAACGCAATGGCAGTTTACCAGGCTAAAGAGCAGGGGATAAAGAACTTTTCAATTTTGGTCTCACACGTATTGGTTCCTCCCGCAATGGAAGCGATATTATCATCAAAAGAAAATCTTGTTCAGGGATTCCTTGCAGCCGGTCACGTATGCGCTGTTATGGGGTATAATGAATATTACCCCATAGCAGAAAAATACAAAGTGCCGGTAGTTGTCACAGGATTTGAACCGCTGGATATACTGCAGGGAATACATATGTGTGTTAAGCAGCTTGAAGAAGGAAGACATGAAGTTGAAAATCAGTATTCACGAGCTGTGAATAAAGAAGGCAACCTGAACGCGCAGAATATAGTAAGCAGGGTCTTTAAAGTTGGCACACGTAAGTGGCGGGGGATAGGAGAGATTCCTGATAGTGGACTTGTTCTGCAGGATGAATTTATTGAGTACGATGCATCGCTTAAGTTCGGGCTGGCTGATTTGGTTGTTGAAGAACCAAAAGAGTGTATCAGCGGAATAATTCTGCAGGGAATAAAAAAACCGAACGAGTGCGAAGCGTTTGGCAAAATTTGCACACCTGAGCACCCGCTGGGTGCAACAATGGTTTCAAGTGAAGGCGCATGCGCGGCGTATTATAGATACAGGATTAAACCCTGAGCGCAGCGAAGGGTCTCATCAAAAGTACTAAAAATTCGAAAAATGAATTTCCCGCCTTCATATAGTGGCGTCAGGTATTTACCTGACGCAAATAACGATATTTCTCAATGAAAGAATTTAATCTGCAATGTCCGATACCGATAAGTGATTACCCCAGAGTGCTGCTTGCTCACGGCGGGGGAGGGAAGCTTATGCACAACCTGATAGAAAAAATGTTTAGTGCAGCATTCAGTAATGACATATTGCAGCAGGATCATGATTCGGTGCAGATTCAAATTGATTCAGCCAAAATTGCTTATACCACAGATTCATACGTAGTTAAACCAATATTCTTTCCTGGCGGTGATATCGGCTCGCTCGCAGTTAACGGTACGGTTAACGACCTTTCAATGAGCGGAGCTGTTCCCAAATACCTTAGTCTTGGATTGATAATTGAAGAAGGCTTTGCTATGAACCATCTCTGGCTTGTGGTTCAAAGCATAGCTTTGGCTGCCGGGGCAGCCGGAGTAAAAATCGCGACGGGTGATACAAAGGTAGTTGATAAAGGCAAAGGAGATGGAATTTTCATTAACACCTCGGGTATTGGTTTAATTGAACACAATTTAAATATTTCTCCAAAGAATATTCAAAATGGAGATGTAATAATAATAAATGGTGATATCGGCAGGCATGGAATTGCAATTATGGCTGAGCGTGAGGGTCTGGAATTTGAACATACAATAGAAAGCGATTGTGCGCCGTTAAATGAAATTGTGCAGAATATTATTAATGCCGGTATCGATGTTCACTGCCTGCGTGATCTGACCCGCGGGGGACTATCCAGTACATTAAATGAACTTGCATCGTCATCACTTAAAGAAATTATAATAGATGAAATTTCTGTGCCGGTGCATGAAGATGTGAGAGGTGCCTGTGAAATTCTTGGGTTTGACCCGATGTATGTGGCTAATGAAGGTAAATTCATAGCAATTGTACCTGCAAAGGATGCCGCCAAATGCCTGGAAGTGATGATAGCGCACCAATATGGCGCGGATTCATCTATAATAGGAAGAATAAATTCCGCTGATGAGGCAATAGTAAAATTAAAGAGCCGCATTGGTACAATGCGGATACTTGATATGTTAAGCGGTGAACAATTACCGCGTATTTGCTGAGTCAGAAAATTTAAAATCCTACAGGCGCAGACTGAATAGACCAGAGCTTTTTACCCGTTTCTGTCTCAAATGCCATAACTCCATCACCTTTTATCTTCAGTAATACCAGATTTCCCGAGGAGGTTACAGAAATTTTATCTTTGGATGATGAAAAGCTTTGTCGTGAATTCTGCTCTTCGTCAATTTTCAAAAAATCAAACAGTTCTTTTTGTTCTACGCTCCATTTTTCGCTGCCTGTAACTGCATCAATACAAGTAAATATTCTGTTTGCTTTTTTTCCCGCCTTATCAACTGATACAATGAATACATTATTTTCATCCTGAAAATAGATAATACCTTCAATATAGCTTTTACCCGATACTCTTTCGGATGCGGCCTTGTATTGCTTAAGCATGTTTGGCCGGTCTGAATAACTCATTAAGGTCGAAGCCTGGGAAACGATATATTTCTTCGGGGCTGTGATCCGGTACAATTGTCTTCTGGAATCATTGTTTTCATTTGCCATGGCGTAAATAAATGCTTCACCTTCAACGGAATTTTCCTGAGCGGTTCTCAGATCTTTATCATTTTTAAATATTTTAAGCATATCAACACTGAATGTAATATCTTTTCTGCCGTCCGTAGTTTCAAATTTTACAATTTTCTCTTCCTTTCTGTAGCTTAATTCAGTTACGCCAGAACTTAGCTCCGGATAGGTATTTATGAAATCCCCGGTTTCACTCAGCAATTTGCCTGTTACCGCGTCATAAATATTAATTCCGGCTGGTGTTTCTCCATATGAACGCGTGAACTGGTATATCCTGTCATCTTTTTTCACAATGTCAGTAGCTGTAATTATATCCGGAAATTTGAAATCTGTGTTACTAATTATTTTATCACCTGCCGGGTCAAATAAATACGCCGTAGTTTTACATTCTATACAGGCTGCGCCGGTTGAATAATACCCCGGGCGTTTTTTAGTTTCTATGTAAGTTTTAGAGCCGTCTGTAAGTATAAATACTTTTGATGTTGTTCCCGTTGTCGGAATAATCAACGCATCAATGAATGCACCTTTAAATCTTTTATCTTCATTTCTGTTTCCGATAAACCTGTCTTTATCCTTAAGGTCTTTAAACTTATCAGTTATTTCTTCGAGTTTATTATTAGCTTTGCTGTAAATAAAATATATCAGGTAAGCTCCCGCTCCGCCAAAAATTAATAATATTAGCAGACCGATAATAAAACAGCCCTTTTTCGATTTTTTTCTTCCGTATATCTGTTGCTGCATACCGCTTGAGCCCGGAGTGTAATTGTGCTGAGGTTCCATATTTATTAAATTTGATTTTAATAAATATATAGAATAAATTATAAAATTATGAGGCTTTGTGAGCGGTTAAATTCGGAAAAAATATCTTGATTGTTTTTGGGTATTGGAATTATGAAAATGCTGAGCTTATTTGCTGAGGGTAATATTGTAAATATTATGCATTTCCGGAGTACAAACCACATTGCCCGAGGAATCAACTATAACGCCATTTAAAGAGTAATTTTGCTTGAATATACTTCCTCCTTTAATAAAGAAATATTTCGATAGGACTACTGCTTCTTCCGTTGTAGTTGTAATTGAGGTGGCACTTTCTGAGGTATTTGATGGCCAGCCTGTTTTTGTATCAAATATATGATGATACCTCACGTTATCAAGGATAAGGAATCTTTCATAATCTCCGCTTGTGCCAACTGCCATATCGTTGATCTCTAAAACAGCAACTACAGTATTTTCTTCTCTTGGGTGTTTTATCCCTACGTTCCATTTTTGCATTGTACGAATATTTTTATAACCGCAAACGAACATATCTCCGCCGCCATTTACTATAAAATTTGTTATTCCATTTGTTTTCATAATATCAGCAGCCCTATCAACAGCATAGCCTTTTGCAATTCCGCCAAGATCAAGCAGCATCCCTTTTAAAGGCAGGTAAACAGAAGTATCGGCAGGGTTAAGTATGATCTTTTCTGATCCGACATATTTTAACAATGAATCAATTACGAATTTTTCGGGTATTTGTGTTATAGCTTTGTCACTGTTGAACCCCCAGCATTCTGAAACCGGGCCGATTGTGATATCAAATACTCCTTCAAACTTCAGGGAATATTCAATTGCTCGCTTGATGATTGAGTAAGTTTCATAAGTAACTTTTACGGGTTCAATACCTGCATTAGTATTAATTTTGTATATCTCACTGGAATTCATTTGCATACTCATAACACCCTGAATGCGCTCAACTTCCCGTAGTGAATAATAAATCGCTTTTTTCATTGAATCTATCGAAGTATGAACGGCTGTGATCCGGAATTGAGTTCCCATCAGGTATTTTTCTGCACTGAATTCATAAAGTTTTCCGTCCTGCGCAGAGACAATGCTATTTGCAAAATACATCAGTATTATGCAAATAACATTCCGGAATGCCTGCTGTTTTGATATCGTACGGGTATTTGATCTGTCTTTACTCTGCAATTAAATATATTTCATTTGGAATGCAGACAATACTATCATTTGCAAGCGAAATGCTTCCTGAATTGATGCAGTTTTTATGCGTACATCCCGAACGGATAACTCTTGCTTTGCCGGAATCAACATTGAGCGTTAATCCGCCTTTTGTACTGCTGAAAGTGATGCTAATGTTATTTTCTGCTGCGCTTATTTTTTGGATCATTTTGTTCTTACTGAACACCAGAAAGTTCTTTGCTGCAGATTTACTGTTACCGAAAGAAAATTTTAGTCTCACGGGTTTATTTATGATCTTAGGAAGACCCAGCTCTTTTGCTATTTCTTTCAACTGAGCGGATTCATCAGAAAGAGTAGTTTTATAGTTTATTATTTTTCCACCCGAAAAATATACAAGATCACCACTTTCTGTGTATTCCAGCAGGTACTCTGAATATTTTATCGTGTTGTTTCCGGTATTAATATTCTTCAGAAATTCTTCTGCAAGCTTTATTGCTTTTGAACTGTTATCTGTTACAAGTTCCAGCGAAAAATCATTTTTGCTTTTTTCGGATGCAAACAATCTGCCTGTATTGCCTAAATTGCCAAAAGTTAACGCAGCTGCAGCCAGTGAGGATATGCGGAAAAAGTTTCTTCTGTTCATTGTACTTTTCTTTTCTAAAAATTATAACGGATACCAATTGAAAGCAGGTATGCGTACAAAGTATTGTAATGACTGAACCAGTCAGGTGAATCGTTTTGCCTGCGGTAAAAGCCTGCCGAGCCGGTAAGAGAAAGTTTTTCATTCGTAAAGAATGGAAAGCCGGCGCTTTTTCTTCCTTTCAGAGCCAGACTAAGCATTACCTGATCTGAAAAACCGGAATTAAGCTTGCTATCAACTGTCATAAATTGCTCAACTGCAAAATATTGAGGCTTAAAGAAAAATGCCCTGGTCTGCAGATAATGCCTCAAGTCCAGTGTCGCAGAAAACCACTGGCTAAAATTTTTGCTGATAGCAGCCGAAATTGTATGAGATTGTATATCCCATGTATCCCAATAATACCTGTAACCTAGCTGCAGGCTGGAGGTTTTAGTTATACCAATATTTGTTCTTACGCCAATTGCGCGTCGGATGCGTTTATCCGGGGCAACAGGTTCAAGCGTCTGGTATGTTGAAGCAGAATTAATTATTCTGATGACCTGGTAACCATCCAGCATGTAGCCGTTTACCTCTATATAAGATGCATCAAACTGAGTTATGATGTTCTTAGAGAATATCTGGGTTAACCCGATATTCACATTTTTAGTATTTTTTTCCTTTGTCCAGGTTCTTGTTTGCGGGAAAATTTTATCAAAGTTGAAAAGAACACTTGTTTGAATTATTGTGTTTTTCTTTGCGAATGGGTAGGATAAAGTTACTGAAAGAGTTTTTGAAGAATAGTCATGCTCGGTGCTGTATTGCCCGTTAAGAGAAAGTACACCCGAAGAAATTTTCTGGCTGAATGATGCGCCAAATTCATGCCTCCATTCATCAGGGGTATCATCAGCCCCGCCTTCATTTCTGGTTGTTGCGGAAGTTATGCCGTCAACTTTGAACCAGCTTTTCATCGAAGCTGAACTTATTATATCAGAAAGATATCTCAATGAAAGTCCGTTGTTATCAGAAAGTTTTTTACTGAAAGAAACCTGCGGGTAAATTACAGTAACTCCAAAGTTATCAAAGTAAGAATTTATCCTTGCATCAAGTTCACTTTCAGGAATATCCTGGGAGAATAAGTTGATAGCCACGCATAACAAAAATACCGGAATAAGAGCAGCATAATACTTAACCACAGCCGCAACCCCCGCTTTGTGATCCGTCACCGCCTTCAGTTCCTTCGCGGATAAATAAATAGTGCAGTTCTGCTCCTTTATTCATCGGATCTTCATCAAACATCATGTTTGGGTCAGAGAGTCTTTCTCTTTCCCACGGCTGAACTACTGCGCAGGCATTCAGCATGAATGCGCTGCATATTATGAACAATAAAACAAAATACTTTGGGAGCTTCATATGATTTACTGTTTGAAATCTATTTCGTCAATAATTCTTTGAGTTTACTATCCATTTTCTCTTTTACTTCTGCCGTAAAGCCTGTTTCTTTGAAACGGATAATACCTTCTTTATCTATAATGAATGTTGTGGGCATACCCTCAACATTATATAATGATGGGAGCCTTGATTCTTTATCGAAAATAACCGGAAAAGGAAATTCTGTATTAATTGACTTGGCAAATTCTTCGATCTTTGATTTATCTTCATCAACATTTACTGCAATAACAGTAAAAAGGCTGTCCGTTCTGTTGTTGTACAACTCTATAATATGAGGCATTGATTTTTTACAGGGAACACACCAGCTTGCCCAAAAATCAATAAGAATTACTTTTCCTTTGAGACCGGTAATATCAATTGTATTTCCGTTCAGATCTGTCATAGAAAATTCAGGAGCTTTGGAGTTCAGTTCCTGAGAATTCAAGATAAAATTGTTTAAAATGCAGAAAACAGATATTAGTAAAATAAGTACGAATTTCATTTGATTGCCCTTTTTTTGAAGTAGAATTTTATATCACCTCCTTCGCCTTCCCATACGTTCCCGTGGCATTGAAAGCAGGAAGATGTTATTACAAGAGTACCGTTATAATTATATACTTTTCCCCTGAGATCATTGCCGTGGCATTCATCGCAGTCATCTGAATCATCTTCGCCTTTATGGAAGGCCCCTCCGTGGTTGTTATTATGATCTGAAGGGACATTAGATTTGGATTGAGAGGGGAAGATCCCATCACAGGAATGAAATGAGAAAAACATCAAAATTGATGCAATAAGAAGGTATATTTTAGCTGGTGACATTACTTTCATTTTTCAATAATAGCTTTAAAAATACAAAAGGAATATGACCGGCATCACAAAAAAATATGACAAATGTAATTTCTCTTATATACCTATTTAGGAGTATATTTGCATCAACAAAATTGATATATATTTGTAACAGAATCTATTTACAAACCTTTATTTTGAGAACACTAAAATGCAGATATTTAACCGAATTGAACCAATACTATATTTATTAGCAATATTGTTTGCCCTGCTGTTTGTGCATAATATTGCCTCATGATTTGATCACAGGGCAACCCCCGCTTAGTGTTGTAATAAATTTGATCGATCAAAAATCTTTAATTCCGAATTTAAAAAAGGAGGCCTTTATATAGTTTAACAATGTAAAAAATTTTTCTACGAAATTAGTAAGCCCGTTCATAGAACGGGCTTTTTTATGAGAATATATCGAGGGCAATTTACTTACGGTAATTGTACTAAACGGAGTTAACCGGTCGCTTACCGGCTGAGTTTAACTTATGGTAAATGTTGTTCACCAATTCTGATTTTAGAGTTTTATTTTATTATGCTCTTTGCTAATTTTGTGGTAAGAGGCTGCTTATGAAAAATTTATGGACTAAGAATCATTTAAGAATACTTAAAAAACAGTATTCCGTAAAAGGAGCAAAATATGTTGCCAAAAAAACGGGACATCCTGTTTACTCGGTTGTCATAAAGGCCAATTCGCTGGGTGTTTATTCCGGTTCGCTTCGCCGGTGGACTCAGTTTGAGGTGAATTACCTTCTCAAGAATTATTCCACTAAACCGGCAGATTCAATTGCTAGATCGCTGAAACGCAATATTGCATCTGTTGAAAACAAAGCACGTCAGCTTGATATATATGTTCCCAAGCCCAAGAAGTGGTCAGAAGAGCAGCTAAAACTGCTTAAAGAATTGTGGACGGATAAAAAATATTCAATTGATGATGTTGCGGCAAAACTCAACAAAACAAGACCGGCTACTCATTACATGGCCTGGAAAATGGGTCTGAGGAGACCGCAAGTCTGGCATTTCTGGACTAATGAAGAAACGAAGTATCTTAAGAAAAATTATAAGAAAAAAACTTATGTGCAGATCGCAAAAGACCTGAGGATGACAAGGATAGCGGTTTTTCAAAAGGCTATTAAATCGGGTTACAGATTGCGCCGCGCGCCGCGTGCATGGACAGCCGCAGATGACGATTATATCAGACAGAATTACAGGAAAATCCCAACACGTGAAATAGCGGAAAAGCTGGACCGCAGCCTGGACGCTATAATAAACCGCGCGGGCCCTCTTGGAATTTCGAGAAAAAAAAAGAAGCAGTAAATATTAAAAACAATTGTATTTGATAATAGTTTTACTGAATTCTGCAACATTTTCTATGTAACCGGATAATCATATTTCTATTAGATAATAATGATTATCTGACTGAGTTATATTAAATGATTTATATCCAATCTTCCAACTTTAATAAAACATAGATTTTTAACTTTTTTTTGGATGATTTATTAATTTGGCTACTGTGTAACAATTCTAATTCACCTTTTCAAATTGCAAATTTTCAGTATATTGTATTATAA
>JABFSP010000236.1 GCA_013140565.1 Ignavibacteria bacterium | reverse complement strand
GGATAAGCAGGTTTAACTCAAATTTTGTAGTTGCTGCATGGCGTGATTTCAGGCTTGGTTATATTGAACCTAATATTGTAAGAAGGATATGATATACGTATTCAACCAACGGAGGTTCAACATGGGCTGCTTCGCAGCTGCTGCCTGACCCGAATCCGAATCACACGTCACAAAGTGATCCTGTTATAACAACTGACGCACAGGGTAACTTCTATATTTCCAGTACATCAAGGCAGCCTGTAACCGGGTATAACAGGGATATGCTTTTGTACAAATCAACTAATAACGGACAAACATTTTTTCTGCATTCGACCGCAGTTCCCGGAACAGGCGGAGCCGGCGAAGATAAGGAATGGATTTTCTGCGATCCGATAACGACCAATGCAACTTTTAATAACATTTTTATTTCATGGACAAGTTTTGGACCGCAGCCGGGAATAAAATTCCGTAAATCTACAAATGGCGGCTTAAACTGGTCATCAACAGTTAACATCGGTGATAATACTTCGGGGCAAGGTTCAAATATATGCTCGGGTACTGCTAGCCAGATATATGTAGTTTGGGATGCCGGCGGTATAAGGTTTGATAAATCCACAAATGGCGGAACAAGTTTCGGAACTGACTTTCAGCTAAGCAATGTAAGCAGTACCAACGGTTTCCCGTACATTTGCTGCGATTATTCCAACAGTGCTGCCCGCGGAAATGTTTATGTGGTGTGGGATGATATGCGCGGGGGTAACTCAGATGTTTGGTTTCAGCGCTCAACTAATGGAGGCACCAACTGGCTTGCATCACCCGTAAGGGTTAATGATGTTACAACAAATAACCAGTACTGGCCCGTAATACAATGTGATAATAACGGCATACTCTATGCAATCTATTATGATACACGCGCCGGAGCTTCTGCAATAAACGCATATGTTGCATATTCAACTGATGCAGGTAATACCTGGGTAAACCAGATAATGAGTGATTCAAACTTCACGCAGCAGCAGCCAAACAGTGATGTCAGGTTTGGTGACTACATTCAGATTGATGCTCATGATGGCAAGGTTATTCCGGTATGGACTGATCAAAGAAAAGGCTATCCCAACCAGGAAATCTATACAGCCAATTTATCCGGAATACTGGCAGTAAATCCGATAAGCACAGAAGTACCTGTAAGTTTTGCATTATATCAGAATTACCCGAACCCTTTTAATCCGGCAACAAAGATAAGATTTGATCTTCCGAAGGGATCATTTACTAAAATTGTTGTATTCGATGCTATAGGCAGAGAGATAAGGACCATTTTCAGTCAGGTGCTTACCGCCGGTGCATACGAAACAGAATTCAATGCTTCAAATCTTACAAGCGGGGTTTATTTTTATAAAATAACTTCAGGCGAGTTTTCTGAAACTAAAAAAATGTTAGTTGTAAAATAAATATCCAAAAATGAATTTAAGAACATTAATTGTAATATCTTTTGCTGCCCTGTTAGCAATGGCATTTGCCAGGTACGGCTTAAATACTGAGGGTATCACAATGAACCCGCTGGAAAAATACAGCCAGGTGAAAGTGAATATCAGTTCTACAGATGAACTTAAGCGGCTGCAGCAAAATGATATAACAATAGAGCACTTTCACGGCAAACTGAATGAGGGGATAACACTAGTTATTAACCAGGAAGAGTTAAGCAGGTTAAGAAATACTGGCGTATCATATTCAGTAGAAATTCCGGATATGGATGAATATTATAAAAACCGTCCTAAGTCAAGTGAACAGGATATGATAGCAAGTTCTGTGATAATGCAGAATGATAATATTGATGGATTCAGTTACGGAAGCATGGGAGGATATTATACATTCGCTGAAGTTGAACAGAAGCTCGATTCAATGAGACTTCAATACCCGACGCTGATTACTGCGAAACAAAACAGGGGTACAACTCTTGAAGGCAGGACAATTTGGTCGGTTAAGATATCTGATAATGCGGATGTGAATGAATCTGCAACTGAGCCCGCGATCTATTTTGATGCACTTCATCATGCGCGTGAACCGCAGGCAATGGCAGGAACAATGTATTTTATGTACTGGCTTCTTGATAATTACAATACTAACTCAGAAGCGAAATACATTGTAGATAACAGGGAAATTTACATTATACCGGTTGTGAATCCGGATGGATACGTAAGAAACCAGACAACAAATCCCAATGGCGGTGGAAACTGGCGCAAAAACAGAAGAGTAAATGGTGGTGGCTGCATTGGAGTAGACCTGAACCGGAATTACAACTACGGCTGGGGATTCAACAGCGGTTCAAGTAACGACCCATGTTCAGATACATACCGCGGTCCATCGGCAGGTTCAGAACCGGAAGTACTGGCTGTGAAGACGCTATGCGCCGCAATTCAGCCTAAGATCTCCTTTTCTGTACACTCTGAAGCCGGCAGGTATTTGAATCCATACGGATACAATGATAGTACTGTAGCATATGAAATTTATTCAGATTTCAGCGGAGATTTTGCCTCTGAAAATAACTTTACCTACGGTACAGTAATTGAAATGCTTGATTATTATTCAAGCGGTACTACCAGAGACTGGCTGCACTCAATTGGCTGTTATGCATGGACTCCGGAAGTTGGAGGCGGAAGTTTCTGGCCAACTCAATCTCAGATAATTCCTGCGGCAAATGAAATGTTACCCAGTTATAAATATCTTGCCTGGGTAGGCGGCGCTTACGCAAAGTTTCAGAATTACAGTATTATCGGTAATGGATATGTTGAAAGGAATGATACGCTGAGGTTAAATATCGGCATCAGGAACAAAGGACTTTCACAGTCAGCTGATAACGTAACGGTTACAGTGAGTACATCATATCCAAACATTACAGCTTTAAACCCAACACACAATTACGGTAGCATTACACAAAGGCAGATAAAGTATAACACTCTGCCAATTTCATTCAGACTGACGAATTCCGCGACCTATTTGGATGAAATAAAACTTATAGTCAGCACAAAACAGGATAACATCGAAACTTCGCTTGATACGATCTCAGTGATTGTTGGCAGAGCAAATGTACTGTTGAGTGATAACTCAGAAAACGGAACATCAAGGTGGACAAAAAGCGGGAACCAGACAATGTGGGATACTACATTTGTAAGTTACTGGAGCGAAGGTCATTCGTTTGCTGATTCACGCTATGGTAATTCAAAGAACAGTACAAATAATTTTTTTACACTCAATGATACGATCAATCTGATTGGAGCTGTTAACCCAAGACTTGAGTTTATGGCAAAATGGGCAACTGAAACTACATTTGATTACACAAGAATACAGGTAAGCACAAACTTCGGCAATTCATGGATAAATCTTGCCGGACGTTATACAGTAACTGTAGGCGGCCAGCCTTCATACCATGGTGTCCAGCCGTGGATCTATGAACGAATTGGTCTGAACGCGTATATTGGGCAGCGTATAAAACTGAGATTTAATTATGTAACTGATGGCGGAGTACCGGGGGATGGTTTTTATTTCGATAATTTCAGGGTTGTGAATTATACTGATGGTCCGGTAGGTATTACACAGAACGGAAATGAAGTACCGCTTAGATTTGCGTTGTATCAAAATTATCCCAATCCGTTTAATCCTGTAACAAGGATAAATTTCGATATTCCAAAACCGGAATTTGTAAGCATTAAACTTTTTGATGTGCTTGGAAGAACAGTTAAAACACTGGTATCAGAAAAAATGAATGCCGGCAGATTCTACACTGAATTGAACGCCTCTGATCTTTCAGGCGGGGTATACTTCTATAAAATTGAAGCCGGTGATTTTGTTGAAAGCAAAAAGTTAATTTTAGTAAAGTAATAAGTAAATTTATGTTTTTTGTAAAGCAATCTCTTTCAGGGATTGCTTTTTTTTTGATAATTAGTAATATTACCCGGTATTTATAATTATATGGAGGCTTAATGCTTAAGAATATATTATTTACGGTCTTTTTCCTGATATCAGCCGGTAATATCTTTTCACAATGGAATTATGGTACACCTTTTTCTGTTAATCCGCCCAATTCAATGTTACAGCAGGTACTTAACAAGCAGCCAAAAACATTTATGTATGATTCCCTGACATTTCCATATCCAACAAACAGGTGGTTTATGAATTTAATCCTGCCGTATGGAAGTTATGGTACTTCCCAGTTTGATTCTAATGTTGTAGGAAAATTTGGTGTTTATTCTTTGCCATATTGTGTAGGGTTTGCATACAACTTTCCGGTTGGCAATCCAAATCCTTACAAAATGCTGAAAGTAGATTACGCACCCTATAGCATTACCACCACAAGCGGAGATTCAGCTTCGGTTTCATGGAGGAATTCATTTACTATGTTTATGGGAACTCTGGATAGCGCAAGGATCAAGCCTTTCTTAAAAGGTTTTGACGATTTTTCTGCAACTCTAAGATGGCGGGATACCATAACGCCAAACTCTGGTTATATGGAAGCACCTCTTGTAAGAGGTATGCCTTATGTTACAATGAACTATGTTAATATGCGGCCGTTCGTTTCTGCTCCGGCCCCGCCCATAGTTTCAGTAAATGGCATTAATGTGCTGGGGGCAAATGACTCGGTTGATGTAACCGGTACAAAATTTATCCTTATGCTGAATGGTAATGTTGGTACTTCTAACAGACAGTTATGGGTATTGTATTCATCAGTACCTGTTACTATGCGCTGCCGTAACAGCGGGTTAAGGTTTACCGGCGGTTCGTTTACAGGGTATTTAAGGCTCGCTTATATCACAACAAGGGATCTTGATCCAAATGCCGCTGATTCTACCGCCCGGATCCAGCTTCTTGATAAATTCGCAAAGTTCTATCCGACTGGCGGTACTTTTTCTGCCTCAATTACATCGGATACTACAAGAGCAACTATGAATTTTAACTTCCAGTCTAATGTACCGGGCAATGATTCGCTTTTGATGACTGCCCTTCCTCATCATATACCTATGCTTACAAACAGTATTTCAAATACTTTAAAATTCCGGTGCCTGAAAGGAAGCATGCAGGAAGTTTACGGTAAGACATGGACGCTGAATGAGAATTTGACAAATGTTAACTGGTACCCGGCGGGTAATCTCACCAATGTACCTGCAAATTACAGGGATACTTTGTACAGGACGCTTGTATATGATTATGATACAATATGCGGCGCAAGATCATTTCCATATGTTCCTAATGGTAACAACCAGACTTCAAACGATGTATACGGGTTTGGCAAGACCGGCGCAAAGTATGGCAGACTTGCCGTTATTGCCGATGAACTTCTTTCATTAGGCTTTCCGCAATGCGATACTATTGCCAGAAATATCAGGGATACTTTAAAGTATAATCTGAATTCATGGCTAAACGGGAGACCTAATCCTATAATACTTGGTTCTAATCTCAAAGATTCGTTAATGTATGATACAAAATTCAAGGGAATAATTTCCAGTCTTTCATATGACCAGGGGTACTACCAGGATTTTGGAAATGCGTTTTATAATGACCATCATCTGCAGTATGGATACTGGGCATACATGGCAGCGGCACTTGCAAGAAAAGACCCTGCATGGGTTACTCAAAATGGAAGCAAAATAGTTGATATGCTGCGGGATATAGGGAACCCGAGTCCGCAAGACCCATATTTTACCAATCACCGAATGCTTGACTGGTATGATGGAAACTCCTGGGCAAACGGAATGTATGATGCCGGAGCAGGAAGAAATCAGGAATCAAGCAGCGAAGCAGCTAATGCATGGTACGGCATGTACCTGTACGGGATGGCTGTAAATGATCAGAATATTAAAAACACAGGAAGACTGATGCTGGCATCGGAAATGAGAGCGGCGCATTATTACTATCATATTGATCCTAATAACTCTCCTTATCCTTCATCTTATACAAATTCGTGGCATGTTATAGGTAACCTGTGGCATTCATTGATCACCAATTCTACTTTTTTCGGTAAAAAGATCCGTTATGTTTACGGCATTCAGATAATTCCTACTACACCTATAACAGAAGAACTTCTGAGTCATAATTACAGTAAAAATATTTATGATTTTGCTCTGAGGGATGATTCGGTTTTTATGCGAAATGGCCAGATAACAACAGGGACTTTCAACTGGACTACTATATGTGTTGGTGCCCAAGCATATGCTTATCCTGATACAGCGCTGGTATTTTTTAACAAATACCGCGGATTTGCCGGTAATTTTGATGGCGGCGCGAGCAAAACCAATGTTCTGTACTGGATACTGACCAGAAAATTCAACCCAACTATTGGTATTCAATTATCAGGAAATGAAATTCCCCTTAGTTTTAAATTATATCAAAACTTTCCAAACCCGTTTAATCCTCTATCAACAATCAAGTTCGATATATCCAAAACTGCTAATATCAAACTTGTCATATATGATCTTCTTGGCAGGGAAGTTCAAACTTTGGTTAACCGGGATCTTGTTGCGGGGCAATATAAAGTTGAGTGGGATGCCTCCGGGTTTGCATCGGGAGCATATTTCTATAAATTAACAGCCGGTGATTTTGTTCAAACCAAAAAAATGATTCTGGTTAAATAGGTTACAACTGAATTTAAATTGTTATTTACATTAATACTAACTAAGGGGCTTATAGCCCCTTTTTATATATTTAAGAGGTAGAATTACCATTCAAAAAACTGAATAAATATTGATTAAACTGATTTAATGATAGAACCTCAGTATTCACTAATTTTGAGGTTTTTTATATTGTTTCGTTTTATGATATTTGTTAACAGATAATTCAGATGTTATTTACATAATAATAAGGAGCATCAAGTATGAAAAACAGAGTAACTGTATTAGTCTTAGTTCTAATAGTCCTTTCAGCCTTTTTTATCTCTTGCGGTAAATCTACAAAACCAAAAAAACAAATTGATACAAAACCTGTTTCTGTAAAACAGTTCGATACTCCTCCTGGAGCAGATCCTTCAGTATCGCCTGAACAGGGCGGAAACGGCTTTACCGGTGAAGGCTGGCAGACTGCTGTTAACTATAATGTCGCAGGTGATTCTAATGCCATAAAAGGTGGATCATTTTCAATGAGAATTCCGGACTTTCCTAATACACTAAGAAACGTGGGTAAAGACGCGAATTCATATGTCAATAATCTTATGGAGCTGGGTCTTATTTATGAAGGCTTGTTAGCCCAGGACCCGGTAACCGAAGATTGGATCCCGGCATTGGCAACTCATTGGAAAGTATCTGAGGATAAGAAACAATTCTGGTACAGGATTAACCCGAATGCAAGATGGGCAGACGGAAAACCGGTTACTGCTGAAGATGTGGTTGCCACATGGAAACTGGCAGTGGACCCCGGAATTCTGGAAGCCTACTCAAATATACTCTACGGTACTTATGAACAGCCTGTTGCTGAAAGCAAGTATATCGTTTCTGTTAAAACCAAAGAGGAAAACTGGAGACAGTTCCTGTATTTTTCTGGTGCAATGAGAATTTTACCTGCACATCATATCGGAAACATAAAAGGATCAGAATATCTTGAAAAGTATCAGTTTGAAGTTGTCCCCGGTTCAGGTCCATACGCTTTATTGAAAGAAGATATCAGCAAAGGCCAGTCAGTAACCTTCAGAAGAAGAAGCGACTACTGGGCTGAAAAAGAAAGATTCAATGTTGGTATAAATAATTTTGATGCAATAAAGCTAGAAGTGATTCAGGATGAATCCCTTGCATTCGAAAAATTTAAAAAAGGTGATATAGATGTTTATTCAGTTAACCGCGCACAGTGGTGGGCTGAAAGATTTGACTTTGATGAGTTCAAGCGTGGACTTGTTGCGCGTTACAGGGTATTTAACGAAAACCCGAACGGCGTTCAGGGTCTTGTATTTAACATGCGTAAACCTCCATTTGACGATATAAAGATTAGAAAAGCTGTAACATATTTATGGGATAGAGTTAAGTTCAACGAGAAGTTATTCTTCCAGCAGTACGAGATGGAATATTCATATTTCCCGGGTACTGTTTATGAAAACCCAAGCAATCCGAGAATCGGATTCAGTCTTGATTCAGCCAGGATGCTGCTTGAAGAGGCCGGATGGAAAGATAAAAATTCAGATGGCTATTTAGTAAAAGGCGGCAAAGTATTTGAGCTTGACCTTCCTTTTGACGGCGGTCCGGGTCAGGAAAGATATTTAACAATTTTCCAGGAAGACCTTAAAAAGGCGGGAATAAAACTTAATCTCAAACAGATAGACGGCACAACAAGATTCAAACTTGGTAATGAAAGAAATTTCACTATACTTGTAACAGCATGGACAGGATTGAGAACTCCGAATCCCGAAAGTTCTCTTAAATCAAACACGGCTGATGCACCTAACACAACTAACTGGCCGGGCATAAAAGATGCAAGAATAGATGAGCTTTGTGATCTGTACAACAAAACATACGATAAAAAAGAAAGAATTAAAATAGTAAGAGAAATTGATGGAATTGCAAGCGGTTATTTTGGTTATGGTTTCGGATGGTACGGACCGTATCAAAGAATCGGATTCCACAACAAGTTCTCATATCCTGAGTGGATCCTTCCCAGAACAAGCGATTACCTCTTTACATGTATATTGTGGTATTACGATCCAGAAAAAGCTGCTGAATATGATGCGGTAAAATCTGATCCTAAGAAAAAAATTGAAGTTAAAGAAGTTGACCAGAAGTACTGGATAAAAGTTAAAGAAAAAGAAGAAGCTACAGGTAAGTAAAAGAGATAAACCAAAATATAGCTGCCTTCATCTAACGTATGAAGGCAGCTATTCTATCGCTTTACCCACAGAAACATCAAAAAACAACATAACCCGATAACATGGTTTTCAGAATTTCAGCATTGAAATTCTGTTCTTGAAAACGGGAAATAATTTTAAACATATGACATCATATTTTATACGCAGGTTCCTTTTAATCATTCCAACATTCCTGGGTATAACCCTGATCACTTTTTTCATTCTGCAGATAGTCCCGGGCGGACCGCTTGAAAGAGAACTGCTTAAGCTCAGGATGGGCGGGCAAACGCAGGGCGGCGAGGTTGGCACATCAGGGCAAAACGTAACCGGCGGAATTGAGATACCGGAGTCGGCACTGCAGGAAATGAAAAAGTTTTACGGGTTCGATTTGCCAATACATGAACGTTATTTCAGGTGGTTGGGCAATATGCTGACGCTTGACCTGGGTAATTCATATGTATACGCGGAGCCCGTTTGGG
This sequence comes from Ignavibacteria bacterium, assembly GCA_013140565.1. Taxonomy (GTDB): domain Bacteria; phylum Bacteroidota; class Ignavibacteria; order Tepidaquicellales; family OLB5; genus OLB5. The sequence continues at coordinate 6,870 of JABFSP010000236.1, read as the reverse complement.
ATGTGATAATTTCGCGTTTCCCGATCTCGATCTATTTTGGATTGATAGGTTTTATTCTCACGTACCTGATATGTATCCCGCTTGGGGTTTTTAAAGCCGTTAAGAACGGCAGCAAGTTTGACCTCGTTTCTTCTATTCTTGTATTCATGGGTTATTCAATTCCCGGGTGGGCTTTTGGTACTATTATGCTTGTGATATTCGGCGGCGGAAGCCTTTGGGATGTATTTCCGCTTGGCGGGTTTCGTTCAGAAGATTTTGAAAATTTGACTTTTTGGAGCCAGATAACTGACCAGTTTTATCATACAGTACTGCCGGTTGCATCGTATCTTGTAGGCAGTTTTGCTACACTTACAATACTTACTAAAAATTCAGTTATCGAAAATTTAAGCCAGGATTACATAAGGACGGCTTTTGCAAAAGGGCTTTCCGAAAAACGCGTTATTTTCAAGCATGCATTGCGTAATTCTTTAATTCCGCTTGCAACCGGATTAGGTCACTTTTTATCGCTCATACTTGCTGGCAGCTTCCTGATAGAGACAGTTTTCAACATTAACGGTATGGGTCTTCTCGGATTCAGGTCAATTGAGCAGCGCGACTATCCCGTAACAATGGGTATACTTGTTCTTTCATCATTTTTGCTGCTGATAGGAAATATTATATCAGATATGCTTTATGCAATATTTGACCCGAGGATCAGGTTTAAATAAAGAAATAGATTTTTGAAAATAGTTTTGAGTTTTAAATAAAATAATGAGTATAACTTCTTAAATATGAAGAAGGAAAAAAACAAAGAAAAAGTATCGATCTCGATCTTCAGGAAACGCTGGAGGAAATTCAAAGGCATTAAGCGCGGTTATTATGCATTTTTGGTACTGCTGTTTATGTATGGGATCTCATTCCTGCTGCCATTGTTCATCAATCATACTGCCATTATGGTGAAGTATAATGGTGATTACTATTTCCCGCTTTTCAAAAGCGGAATATATGCTCCAACTGTATTTGGGCAGGAAGGTTACGGCGAAACAAATTACCGCAGGCTGAAAGAATCATTCAAAAATGACGCAAGTGATAATTGGGTATTAATGCCCATTTATCCATACAGTCCGAACGAAAACCTGCTTGATGAAATAGAAGGTTCGCCTCCGCATCCGCCAACAACCGGTCATATATTCGGCACGGATGACAGAGCAAGGGATGTTTTTGCAAGGACGATGTACGGGTTTAACATATCAATTTCCTTTGCGCTGGTTGTTACGTTTTTTGCTTATCTCATAGGGGTATCTATCGGCGCGATGCTTGGATTTTTCAGCGGGAAAGTTGATATCTTCGGTCAGCGAATTATTGAAATCTGGAGTACACTTCCTTTCTTATATGTAATGATAATTGTAAGTTCTATTTTACAGCCTAATTTTATTCTACTTGTATTTATTTTAACGGCATTCAGCTGGATGGGTATCACCTATTATGTAAGAGGTGAATTCTACAGAGAGAAAGCAAGAGATTATGTTTCCGCGGCTGTATCACTTGGTGCTAAGAACAGAACAATTATATTCAAACACATATTACCTAACTCATTAACTCCGGTTATATCTTTTGCGCCGTTCGCTATTGTTGCAGATATAAGCGCGCTTGTATCTCTCGACTTTCTTGGCTTCGGGCTTCCGCCGCCAACACCAAGCTGGGGACAGCTTGTAAGACAGGGTATGACAGATATCAATAACTGGTGGCTTGTAGCAGTTCCGCTTGGCGCGATGTTTTTAACGCTTATAGCAATTGTATTTATAGGTGAAGCAATAAGAGAAGCATTTGACCCGAAAGTTTATTCAAGGCTGAGGTAATTATATGAAGAAACTTGTTGAAGTTAAAAATTTACGTACATATTTTTTTGTAGAAGCTACCGATAAACAACTGGATGCCCATACAGAATATATGAAAGAAGAATACCTTAAGAAGTTTTATGCTGAAGATAAAAAGCTCAAAGGGAAATTTCCCGCAAAAGCTGTTGATGATGTAAGCTTTGATATATTTGAAGGTGAAGTGCTTGGCATCGTTGGTGAGTCCGGCTCCGGTAAATCCGTTACGGCGTATTCCATCACCAGGCTTGTACCTGACCCGCCCGGTAAAATTGTGGCCGGTGAAGTGATGTTCAAAGGCGTTGATATGCTGAAGCTCTCATATGAAGAGATGAAGAAGTACCGCGGATATGAAATTGCAATGATATTCCAGGAACCTATGACTTCGCTTAATCCGGTTATGAAGATAGGCGAACAGATAACAGAAGTAATATTAACGCATGAAAAGATCGGCAAACACGAAGCGGATAAAAAAGCAATTGAAATGCTTGAAGCCGTAGGAATACCTGACGCAGAGAAAAGAATGAAAGATTACCCGCACCAGTTCAGCGGGGGAATGAGACAAAGGGTTATGATTGCAATGGCTCTGGCATGCAATCCCTCACTGCTAATAGCTGATGAGCCAACGACTGCGCTTGATGTAACTATACAGGCTCAGATCCTGGACCTGATGATCAAAATAAAAAAACAAAGAGACGATTCGGCTATCCTGCTAATAACACACAACCTTGGAATTGTTGCTGAAGTTTGTGACAGAGTAATTGTTATGTACGGCGGAAAGATCCAGGAAGTAGGAGATGTGTTCGGTATTTTTAATGACCCGAAGCATCCCTATACTAGGGGACTTCTTCAGTCGCTGCCTGACCCGTATAATGATTCACAGGAAGAGTTGAAAGCTATTCCGGGAATTATCCCGCATATTCTTGAGCTGCCCAAAGGCTGTAAGTTCTGCACCAGGTGCGTTGAAGTAATGGATTTTTGCAGAGAAGTTGAACCTGAACTGCTGGAAGTATCACCCGGCAGATCAGTTCGCTGTCATTTGATATCGAATCCTGAGGCTATGAAAAGAACGGCGGCAGATGTTACAGCATCATGAAGTTAAAAGTTATGAAAATTAGATATGAATAACAGTAATATACTAGAAGTTAAAGATCTGAAAGTTAAGTTTCCTGTTCACGGGGGAGTCTTCCTGGGGAAAGTGGCTGAAGTTAAGGCCGTTGATGGCGTTAGTTTTTCTATAAAACAGGGTGAAACCATGGGTATTGTCGGTGAATCCGGCTGCGGAAAATCAACCCTGGGAAAAGCCATTATCAACATTCTGAAATTTTCAACTCCTGATGTTGATATTACAGGAGAAGTGCTGCTTAATACCGGCAGTGAAATGATTGACCTGCTGAAACTTTCACGAAATGATATCAGGAAGTACCGCGGACTTATTCAGATGATATTTCAGGACCCTTATTCATCGCTAAACGCAAGGCTTACTGTTGGACAGATAATTGAAGAACCGATGCTGTATCACACTAACATGCCGAAAAAAGAACGCCATGAGAAAATTTCAATGCTGCTGCAGAAAGTAGGCTTACAGCCGGAGCAATCCAAACGCTACCCGCATGAATTTTCAGGGGGTCAAAGGCAGAGGATAGGTATCGCAAGAGCGCTTGCAACCAATCCCAAGCTAATTATTGCAGATGAACCCGTATCGGCGCTGGATGTATCAATACAGGCACAGGTCATAAACCTGATGCAGGAACTGCAGAAGGAATTTGACCTCAGTATTATGTTCATTGCTCATGATCTATCTGTAGTTGAGCATATCAGTTCAAGAATTGCTGTGATGTACCTTGGAAATATTGTTGAAGTCGGCTCAGGCAGGGAAGTTTATCACCATCCCGTTCATCCATACAGCAAAGCGCTGCTTTCGGCAGTACCGCTTCCAAATCCTAAGTTCAGGAATAAAGAACGCGTAATTTTAAAGGGTGATGTTCCCACACCGCTCAGAAAGCCAAGCGGCTGCGGATTCAGAACAAGATGTCCAATAGCTCAGCCGGTTTGTGCGGATGCAGTTCCGCCTCTTGAGGAAAAGTCACCGGGTCATACAGCTGCCTGCCCTTTTGTTTAGCAGGTCTTTTATGACAATCAGTTAACATTCTTTTTTGTCTCACATTCTTTCCTTCTTTAACTCAAAAACAATTTTGGTTTTTTGTGAAGTATATATTTTTGTTCATTACAGATAACCGTCTGCATCCATGATCGCCTGTGCAAATGCATCCGGTGCTTCCTGTGGTAGATTGTGTCCGATATTTTTCAAAAGACGATGAGAATATTTCCCTGTGAATTTTCCGGCATATACATTAGGATCCGGATGCGGAGCACCGTTAGCATCGCCTTCCATGGTAATTGTTGGTACTTTGATAACCGGACCTTCAGCCAGCATTTTTTCAAGCTCATCATATTTTGCCTCACCTTCTGCAAGCCCCAGCCGCCAGCGGTAATTATGGATTACTATATCAACATGATCGGTGTTATGAAAAGATATTGCTGAGCGGTCAAAGGTGGCGTCATCAAAATCCCAAGTAGGTGAAGCTGTTTTCCAGATCAGTTTCGCAAAGTCGTAACGATATTTTTCATAACCAATCCGGCCGCGTTCTGTTGCGAAGTAATATTGATACCACCACTGGAGCTCAGCTTTTGGCGCAAGCGGTATTTTGCCCGATGCCCGGTTACCTATCAGGTAACCGCTTACAGAAACCATCGCCTTGCAGCGTTCCGGCCAAAGTGCGGCCAAAATATTTGCTGTTCTTGCACCCCAGTCAAATCCGGCTACAATTGCGGATTGAATATTAAGTGCATCCATCAAAGAAATAATATCAGAAGCAATTGCCGAGGGCTGCCCGTTGCGCATAGTTTCAGATGAAAGAAAAGTTGTAGTGCCATAACCCCTTAGATGAGGAATTATTATTCTGTATCCCTTAGATGATAGAATAGGAACTACATCGGCAAAACTATGAATATCGTAGGGCCAGCCATGCAATAAGATCACAACGCGACCGTTTGCGGGACCTGCTTCCGCAAATCCGATATTCAATACTCCCGCATTAATTTGCCTGAGATTATCAAATGTCTTTATTGGTTTTGGGATAGACTTTTTTTCGGTTGATGGAATCAGATCGCTGAAAGCGGTATTTGCAAGTCCAAACCCGTTAAACTGTGAAACTGCAATTGCCATTACCGCATTACTGATGAAGCAGCGGCGGTTATGTTTGTAGTTTTTTTTAAATTGAGGTAAATTTTTCCTGTCCATTTTCTTTTTGAAATTTGTTTTTTGTTCCAGCAATTTTTTTATTCACAATTGAAAATTTACATTTACTGTTCAAAGTAATAATAACCATTTTATTTAATTGATTTTTCTCAACTGTCTGAACGCTTTGCGCAATTCCTCAGTGAATAACTGAGGCTGCTCCCACGCTGCAAAATGGCCGCCCTTTTCAACTTCGTTAAAGTAGATCAGGTTTTGGAAAGTTCTGCGAACCCATGTTTCAGGGGCAAGAAAAGGTTCATCCCTGAAAACTGTAACGGCGACCGGCAGTTTTATCTCATTGGTCTTCCAAGTGTCAGAAGAAAGCGGGCTTCTTCCGCGGTTTTCCCAATAAAGCCGAGATGCAGATGCACCGCTGTTTGTCAGCCAGTAAAGTGTAATATCATCCAGTACATCATCTATTGTTGGAGACTGCTCGGGATTTGCACCAAACGACCAATCCATAAATCCCGGATGAAGTAGTATCCATGCAGCAAGACTTGCAGGTGAGTCTGATTCGCCATAGCCAACTGTCTGCGGGCGTGTGGAAAGCATAGAAAAGTATGTCCTGTTCCCTTTTTTAACTGATGTGATCAGCTTATTGAATACAGTAAGCTCATTTTCTGTAAGTCCGGCCGGAGGAATACCGGTGATAAGTGCTGCGTCAACTTCCGGAGGTATAACAGCAGGTAGATTAATATGTATTCCAAGCAGACCTTGCGGAGCTTGTAATGCCATCACTTCGCATATTGGGCTGCCCCAGTCACCGCCCTGCGCAACATATCTGTTGTATCCCAGCCGTTTCATGAGTATTGCCCATGCGCGTGCTATACGTTCGGCATCCCAGCCCAAACCGGTAGGTTTACCGGAAAAACCATATCCGGGAATTGACGGGAGTACCAAATCGAAAGCATCTTCCGGATTTCCGCCGAATGATGTGGGGTTTGTCAGCGGTTCAATTGTTTTAAGCAGTTCTATTATTGAACCCGGCCATCCATGGGTCATGATAAGAGGCATAGCGTTAGGGTGAGGTGAACGAACATGAATGAAATGGATTACAACACTATCAATTACAGTTGTGTATTGCGGGTAGGAATTAAGTTTTGTTTCCACTTTCCTCCAGTCGTATTGTGAACCCCAATACTGTAACAGTCCCTGGAGTTTTTCCAGGGGAATGCCCTGAGAATGGTCATTCACCGTTTCCTTATCCGGCCACCTGGTTGTATTTATGCGGCGGTGAAGCTCAGTGAGTTCTTCTTCGGAGATGTTTATGGTAAAAGGAATAATATCATGGTCAGAATCCTGTACAACAATTCCGGAATTGATGAACTCATTATTCTTGCTTTCCTGCGGTAAAGTTCTGCAAAATGTAATTGCAAAAATTACATAAATTAAAATTGTTCTGTTCATAGTTAATAATATTTGGTTTTGAATTTTAGTTTTACCCACGGGTTGACAAGCGCATACAATTTGATCCATATTCACTATATGGCAAAGCAAATATTTTATTAAGGACTTTGTCTGTGAATTGAATTACAAGATGTATTTTAATTGAGCCGGTCAACCCTGCAGGTTTTTCTGCATAAATATTAATAAACAAAAAGCGAGAAAAAATTTTTACTTTAAACAGCTTTTATATTTTTTTGAGATATGATCATTCTTGAATATTTATATCCATTTTTCAAATGATAACAGGAATTTCTTGAGATGCAATTTCAG
>JABFSP010000126.1 GCA_013140565.1 Ignavibacteria bacterium | reverse complement strand
CTTTGCTGCTTAATATCATATTTAATAAGTAACAAATCCAATTTTAATAAATGAATTTTAAATTCCTGTAAGAACAGGTATATTTATAACAATTCCCGTAAAACTACTAATAAAATATTTAAATGGAAAATCAAAAGAGCGTTCTGAATATAAGTGACATAGAAAATTCCCTGAGCGGCGTTGATACCGATAAAATATTCTCGCAGTTCCGCAAAGTGCGTAGGATGACAATTGAGCTCTGCGAACCATTGGAAATTGAAGATTATGTTGTGCAGACTGAGAGTTTTATGAGTCCACCGCGCTGGCATCTTGGTCACGTTACATGGTTTTATGACCAGCTGCTGAAGAAATATTTCAGGGATTACAAACCATATAAGCAGGATTTTTCCTATTACCTGAATTCATATTACCAGGCTTTTGGCAAACCATTCAATAAGAGCAGAAGAGGCACCATATCACGCCCGACTGTGAAGGAAACCATTGAGTACTGGAATTATATAAACCGTGAAGTTTCAAGATTCTTTGAATCAGCCGAAATGAAACTGAATGTACTGAAAGATTTCATGCTGGCATTCAACCACGAATGGCAGCACCAGGAATTGCTGGTGTATGACCTCCAGCATCTGCTGCAGGATCAGTACCACCCAAAACTGGTAAAGAATGTACCACAGCAGAACGGGCAGTCACATAAAAAGGAAATGATAAAGATCCCCGGCGGCTTATATGAACTGGGTTTTGATATATTCAGATGGAAAGACCAGTTTGCATATGATATTGAAATGCCGCAGCATAAAGTATATTTAAATGATTACCTGATAGATAACACACCCGTAACAAACGGCGATTATTTACAGTTTTTAAATGACGGCGGCTACGCGAATTTTAAATTCTGGCTTGATGAAGGCTGGCAGTGGGTGAACAGTAATAAGATCGAAGCTCCATTATACTGGGAGCGTGACGATAATGGAAGCTGGTTTAAGTGTGATTTTAAGGGTAAACGATTTATTGAAAACTTTCCAAACGAGCCTGTTACAAATATCAGCTTCTTTGAAGCTGATGCGTATGCACGCTGGGCAGGCAAACGCCTGCCAACTGAAGCTGAATGGGAAAAAGCCGCTGGCTGGGATGAAGATAAAGGAACAAAAAGATTATATCCCTGGGGTGATGAAGCGCCGGATGAGTTTAATTGTAACCTTTTGGAATCCAGAATTTGGGCACCGGCTGATATATTTGCGTATGAACAGGGCAAGAGCTTCTTCGGATGTTATGGAATGATCGGTGACACGTGGGAGTGGACGGGTTCGGAATTTGTTGCGTACCCCGGATTCAGATCAGGATTTGCGGAGTATAACGATAAATGGTTCACAAACCAGAAGGTTTTGCGCGGCGGTTCATTTGGAACGCCGAAAGACTCCACCCGCAATACTTATCGCAATTTCTTTAAAGCACATGAAAGATGGCTGATAAGCGGGTTTAGATGTGCGAAGGATGCGTAAAGCAATTGGCAATTTGCAATGAACAATTAACAATGATCAATTAAAATCATCTTGTCATCAAACAAAGTTCAAAATAGTTGTTCTTATCTTTCCATGAGTTTGTGATGCTGAGTCCTGATGCAAGAGCCAGTTCTTTGATCATTTCATCTGTGAATTTATATGAGTTTTCGGTGTGGATGGTTTCATTCTTTTTGAAACTTATTTCCCCTGAGCCATTGAGGCTGAATGACTGGTCGCACTTTGATATCAGGTGCATTTCTATCCTGCTTTTTGCGGGATTAAAAAACGCTGTGTGCTCAAAATTGTTTACATCAATTCCTGTATTAAATTCCCTGTTTATCCTTTTTATGAGGTTCAGGTTGAATTCCGCAGTAACTCCTTCTTCATCATTATAAGCCGCATTGAGGATTCCTTCATCTTTCACAAGATCAAACCCGATAAGCAATGTATCACCCGCATTCATACTTGCAGAGATCTTCTTCAGGAATTCTTCAGCATGAGGCAGGTCAAAATTACCGATGCTTGAACCAAGGAATACATAAAGCTTCGAATGCGGAAAAACTTCCGAAACAATTTCAAGTGCCTGTTCATACTCACCAATTATTCCGTTTACATATAAGCCTTCAAAATCGTTAAGCAGCATATTGCCGCTTTGTATAAGAATTTCGGATACATCAATAGGTACATAAGTTACCGGCAAACCGTTTTTAATAAACGCGTTGAGTATATAACGTGTTTTAATTGAGCTTCCGCTGCCAAGCTCAACTACCAGGTTTTTACCTGAATTCGCGGCCGCAATTTCCGCAGAATGTTCTTTTAATATGGATGCTTCTGTACGGGTAACATAATATTCCGGAGTAATGCAGATCTTTTCAAACAGCTCTGAGCCTTTGTCATCGTAAAAGTATTTTGGTGATATCGTTTTGGGCTTAGCCTTAAGTCCCTTTATAACATCTTCAGCAAATACAGAACCATTATCATTACCGCCGGCATGGTACAGGGTAAAACGGTCATTGATATGTTCTTTTTCGTATTCTGCCGGCATTGTTAATAGTTTGTTACGAATTACAGGTTCTATTTTTAAATAAATTTTTGCAATATAGTAAAATAATATTAAAAAACATTTATCAGATCCTGCTAAATATTACACATATAATTATTCCATCAGTTTTCCTTCAAAAACCTTTACAACAGAGCCCTGGGCAAATGTAACATTATATGGAGATTTTTCATTCAGAATACCCCATTTCTTGCCATAAATATCCTCAAAATCAAAATTATGCTGAAACTTTACTAATGGATAAACATTCCACAACGGATGCTCCACTCTGTATATTAATGGATTTCCGTCCTTCGAGGTTCCGAAGCCCCACTCATGTTCTTTAAAAAAATGTTCGGTTGAATCAGCCGGGGGCATATATGGTTTATTTTCAGCTTCCGCGTTTATTTCATAAAATTTTCCCAGAATTTTAATTTTGTGATTAAGGAAGATCGCTCCGTTCTTCTGCACTTCGCTTGACATAGTAATAGCTTTATAATTTTCATTGTACAGTGTATTGGCAATAAGCGGTATTATTGTTCGGGGAACAAACTCTCTTACAAATACAACACCTCGTTTTTCATTATTCTTTACGTAGATCCTGAGGTTTATTTCCGGGAAGTTGACATGGAAAGGCACCTTGATACCTTTTATCTTGGTCTCCAGAAAGTCGAAAGCTACCAGGCTTACAAAAGCCCTGCCATCAATAGTATCAGGTTCAAGTCCGGGCGGAATATGCTCCAGCAGTAAATTCGGGTCAACATCATAGGTAATTAAGATAAGGTCCTGCCATCTGGCTCTTAAAAACAATTTTGGTTCGTTCATAGTTTTATGTATTTATATCAATTTCAATAATCTGAATCAGGTTCCTTATGTATAGCAACAAGTACGCGGCTTATCAGGTATGCTGATATTGCACCGCTGATCACATCACTGAACCAGTGCTGGTTGTGATAGATCCTGCTTAAGCAGGTTATTACTGCCAGCAGATAATAAAAAGATTTCAGGTAATAATTTTCTGTTGTTGAAGCAAGTATTGTTGATAAAGCGAATGAAACCGCTGCATGACCCGATATGTATGAAAACATATCATTATTTGTCCAGTTCCACCCGTAGAAAGCAAAATCACCTTTGTTTGTATAAGGGCGAAACCTACCAAAGGATGATTTGAACAAAAGCGTTATCAATCCCGAAAAAATATACGATTCGAATATCAATAGCCCTGTTTCACGAAGTTTATATTTATTGAAGATGAGTCCTGCAATATATAACCCTAGGAATAAATACAGAGTAGGCATTCCGTTGCCGTACCACCTGCCGAATTCAAACATCGTCCCTGCAATATCTCCGCCAATTGAAGTTACAATATCCCTAATCGCAGGATCAAGGTAAAATGCAGAGGCAATTGCAAATATTGCCGCCAGCGAAAGCTGCCAATGCATAAAGATTCGCCTGAAGGTCATAGGATATACCTTAACGAACGCATTGCCCAAATGCCGCAAATCACCTTTTAACAACTGCTTCATCTGCAATTATATTAATTATTAAGGGATTTTTGAATGTATTAATAAATCAATTGAAATATTA
>JABFSP010000100.1 GCA_013140565.1 Ignavibacteria bacterium | reverse complement strand
CAGCAAAATATCGAAGCTTAAAGTTAACGAAAAACAGCAAAATTTTGTTGCTCCCAATGCATATTCCGTTGCGCAATCAAAATTCTACCCTTCATGGGTATGCCTTGCAGCATATTCGGGTGATGTACCTGTTGGATTTACGATGTACGGCATTGAAGATGAAGATAACAGCCTCTGGATAATCAGAATGATGATAGATGAAGAATTTCAGGGAAAGGGATATGGCAGGGAAACACTGCAGGCAGTAGTTGAATATATAAAAAGCAGGAATTATGTAAAGGAGATATTCCTTTGTTTTGTACCCGGTAATGATACGGCCAAAAAGCTGTATGAGTCGTTTGGATTTACAGATACAGGCAGATTTGAGCAGGGTGAATTTGTGTATAAATTAGAACTATAACCTTGGGAAACGTAAAAGAAATTAAGATAGAAACGATCAGGCTAGATGAACTTCCACCCGAAGGGTGGCAGAAGTATTTCCAAATGATGCAGGAAGTACGCAGGAAATATTACAGGGATATTTACAATCCTGATAGTACTGCTGAAGAAATGAACAGGGAATGGTTCAAATACTTTATAGCATATAAAGGTAAATCATTTGAGCAGTATGCCATATTTGTAAATGATGTTCCCCGCGGCTGGGTTGGTTACATGCTTGATAGCCGCTCGGCAAGCTTTAATTTTGAAGCCGATTGTGATGTGATACCTGCGGATATTCTGAAGATAATGCTGGGAAAAATTTATGAATACATGCTTAAATACGATATCAAAGAAATGTATCACTGGACCTTTGAAAACAGGAAAATTGCTTCGTTGAAGAGCATTGAAGCCGAAATTCAGGAAGAGATGATAAACACAAAGATCGACAGAAATGAAATGGAGCCTGGTTTTTATGAACAAATAGTGGCATCCACAGATATAAACGGATACAGACTGATGTTTTGTGAAGAACTGCCCGAAGAGCTTTATGATAACTTTACTATTTTGATGTATGATATTCTGGAAGATTACAGGAGCTTAAATCCGGTAAAACAGAATAGAAAACGCATGGAGAAAGAAGATTGGAAGCTAAGAGATAACTCAGAAAAACTCTCCGGAGCGAAGATGCAGATGTATATGCTTTTAACTCCTGAAAATGAAATTGCCGCGTATTGCTCCCTGTATGTTGATAAGGATAACAAAGAAACCATAAGGCATAGCGGCGGATTCACTGCGGTGGCAAGGGCTCATAGGGGTAAAGGATTTGCCGGATATTTGAAAGCGAAAATGTATTTAAAGCTCCTTGAAGAAAACAGTGATTTTACAAATATTGAAACTGATACTATGCCATGGAATACATATATGTACAGGATAAATGAAGATTTTGGTTTTAAACCCTTTAAGTATGGGTGTGAATTTAGATTAACAAGTGATTTCATTAAAAACTATTTAAATTTGTAATATTGATAAAGATAAATAATTTAAAACAATACGGGTGGAATGATTTTTTTGAAGCGTATTTCGCTGAATATGCTGCAAAAGGATTACATGCCGCCAGAGTAGCGGTTGAACACAGGAATTATTACGAACTGTATTCCGAATTTGGTGAACTTACCGCTGAAAAATCCGGCAAGCTGTTTTACAGCACGGATGATTCAAACTTACTGCCTGCGGTGGGAGACTGGGTCGTTTTTAAACACATGCCGGATGAAAATAAAGCGTTCATTGCGGATGTGCTGCCAAGGAAAACGAAGTTTTCCAGGAAGAAAGCGGGCTCAACCACTGAAGAGCAGATAGTTGCCGCAAATGTTGATACAGTGTTCATAATAAGCTCGCTGAACCAGGACCTAAACATGCGCCGTATGGAGCGTTACATGGCTTTGGCATGGGATAACAACGTGAAGCCCGTTGTACTGCTCAGCAAAGCTGACTTGTGTGAGGATGTTTTCGCAAAACTTGTTGAGGTGCAGCAGCGCTTTGCCGGGGTTGATGTGCACATTGTAAGCGCGCTGCAAAAAGCAGGAATTGATGAACTGCTGAAATACTTTGAGGGTAATCAAACTATTGCTGTCATAGGTTCATCGGGAGTGGGTAAATCAACCCTTATCAACAGCATGCTTGACTGGGAAAAAATGAATGTATCAGAGATCGGGCTATACAAAGATAAGGGCAGGCATACAACCACTCACCGTGAGCTGACACTGGTGCCGGGCGGGGGGCTCATTATAGACACTCCGGGTATGCGTGAAATACAGATGTGGGAAGGCGCTGAGGGACTTAGCGAACTCTTCGGGGATATCGAAAAGCTGATAGTTGAGTGTAAATTTTCTGATTGTAAGCATGAATCCGAGCCCGGCTGCGCTGTAAAGGGCGCGATTGAAAAAGGCGAGCTTGATGAAGCAAGGTTCAAGAGCTACAAAAAACTGCTGGGTGAAGTGAGTTACTTTGAGCGTAAGCAGGATAAAAAAGCGCAGCTTGAAGAGAAGAAAAAATGGAAGAAGATCTCCCAGCTTGGTAAACAGATAGGGAAGGAAAAGAGAGAGTAAGGCTTTTCTTTGTCACCCTGAACTTGGTTCAGGGTCTACTTCCATACTCTAATATTTATGATATGAAATCAGGCTTCATTATAGCTACAGGTAAATCTTCTAAAATCATACTTCTTGCAAAAAGATGCTGAAACAAGTTCAGCATGACACCGTACCCGTGGTGTCGGGTCTTGCGACCCGACACGAATTTCCACCCAATTGTTGGTGTTGCCTGACTTAATCTGCTTTAGCAGAGGAAGTTCGCCAACAACATTATTTAATTAATTCGTTCTCTTTGATCTATCCTGATGCCCGTCATCATACAATCCATTAACCTCAATAGCATTCCCCAAAGCATCTTTCACAAACTTTAACCTGAAGAATTCAAGATCTTTGAACATAAATGTATCTTCAGTCATTGGCGTCATGGCATACTTCTGCCTGCCTTTGCGCTGGTAATAGAGTCTGCCGCCTTCGTAAGTGATGGTCCTGTCATCGTAAGTTCCCGCGTAATTCTTTAGTGTGGTTTCATCGACTGCGGGAGCGTTTAAAACGGCATTTAATGATTCAATCATCCACCTGTAAGTGTTTGTCTGCTGTTCATCCTTTGATCTCTCTGCAAGTTTCTCGAGCGCCAGTATCTGCGCCTTCTCAAGCGCGAGCTCTGACTTTATATTTACATCGGGAGCCACTCCAACGCCTTCCCAGTTTGTTTTTGTAATCGGACTTATCGCTCTGCCGTTTGGCACAAAGATCGCAAACCCTTCATTTATTGCTTTTACTCCGCCCGGGTGTGCGCCGCCGCCTGTCGTTTCACCAACTATCGTTGCACGCTTCAGGTTCTTTAAGTTATACGAAAATTCTTCAGCTCCGGAAAAAGTAAATTTACTTGTCAGTACATAAACGGGAACATCCGGCATTCTTTTGCCATCAATTTTTCTTAGCGTCCAGAATTCATTGGTCTCGTCAGTCGGCCTGAAATATAAGTCATTTAAATGTACCGGTGTTTCTGTGAATAAATAGCTGCATATCAACTGAACACCTGCCGGATCTCCGCCGCCGTTTAAGCGCAGGTCAAATATAATGGCATCTGTGTTTTCAAGGAATTTCATGACTGAAGCAACAGTCTCTTTTGAGTAATCAGGTGATGCGAAATTTCTGAAATCAACGTAACCGATGTTACCCGGCAGTCTTTCCACTTTTTTGAATCCGTAGTTTTCCTTTTTCATCATTTCATTCCAGTGTTTCTCATCGTCCGGATCACTGCCGTTTTTTTCCTGCTCAATAAGCCGCTTCGCGTCCTCGGGTGAAAATCTAACCCTTATGTGTTTATCATTGCTGACTGACTGCAGATCGGCAGTTAATGTTTCGGCGAACTTCATCGGGTCATCAATGCCATCGTAGCTGCCTGCGGCAAGATTTTGTTTAATGAGGTCGCCCATTTTCTTTGCAAGGTCCGGGAAGATATAATTCTCATCCAGCAGTTTGGAAATTTTCTTAACTGATTGCTGTTTCACTTTTGCATCAAAAGTAAAATTAACTGGTCCATCCTGCTGCGCAAATGATATTTTTGCTGTTAACAGGAATCCGATAAACAGTATAAAAATCTTTAATTTAAGCATTTATAT
>JABFSP010000258.1 GCA_013140565.1 Ignavibacteria bacterium | reverse complement strand
ATATTACATCTCCTTTTGAATATAGTTTTTAATTTGTTTGTTCAAGTTGTAAAAAATCTGTAAAAAAGCAAAACTTATATAATTTCTAATCTCGTAATTTTGGATCAAGTGCATCTCTTAAGCCTTCACCAACCAGGTTATATGCAACCACGGTTAAAAATATCATGAAGCCCGGGAATACTGCAAGCCACCATGAACTGGTTGCGCCTCTTGCTTCAGATAGCACTGAACCCCAGGTAACTTTTGTTGCGGCAACACCAAAACCTAAAAAGCTTAATCCCGCTTCGGATAAAATTGCACCTGCAATTTCAAATGATGCCGCAATAAGTACAGGGGCAATAGCATTTGGCAGAACGTGCCTGAAAATTATCCTTACATTGGATAAGCCCAGCGAAACCGCCGCCTGAACGTAATCCATACTCCTTACCTTCAGAATTTCACCTCTTATTAACTTGGTATTACCGGTCCAGCTTGTCAGACCTATGGCTATCATAATGTACCATATACTTGAGCCGTATAAAGCAACGATAGTTATTATCAAAAAGAATGAAGGGAATAGCTGCATAATTTCAACAAATCTCATAATTACAAGATCCACTTTCCCGCCGTAATATCCGGCTACTGAACCAAGCAGGACCCCAATAAATATCGCAATACCTGCAGCAATGAAACCTACTGAAAGCGATACTCTTGATCCGTGGATCAGCCCGGAAAGTACATCCCGGCCTATAGCATCGGTACCCAGGTAATGCCCGGTTTCCAATGATGGTGATGCGGAAGTATTAAACAGATCAACATTGCCCGGTGAAAATCTGATAGGTGGCCAAATTGCTGTTTCAAATTCCAGTGACTTCCAGTCAACATTCAGGAATTCACCTTCCCATTTTGAAAGTCCAAGATCAACCATATATTCTTTAAACACCGGAAAATATGAAGTGCCTTTGTAACTGCAATAAAGCGGTTTATCATTTGCGACAAAATCAGCAGTAAGGGCCATTGCTACCAGGAAAAACACAACGTATAATGCCGCTACAGCAAGTTTATTTTTCCTGTACTGGTGTTTTACTAAAGACCAGTATGTTTGATCGACTTTTCTTGCAGAGCCATCGCTGTTTTTATGGTCTTTTCCGTTTTTTGGGATCTCGTTACCTTCAGTCACCATTCCCTGCGGCATTGGTCCGCCAGCCATGGTATTATCAGCTATGAATTCACTTTCCGGTACTTTTCTATCAGCCATATAATATTAAAATTTTTTATTTCTTTGAAAATGCTATTCTTGGATCAACAATAGCATACAGTATATCAACAAGAAGCAAGCCGAACATAGTAAGTACGGCAGCCAGAACAAGCTCAGCCATAATTAACGGGTAATCCCTTGCTATGAGCGCCTGGAAAGCAAGCTGCCCGATGCCCGGGATACTGAAAATTGATTCGATAATAACCGAACCGCCGACTAAACTTGGTAATATACCGCCTAATAAAGTAATGATCGGGATCAAAGAATTCCTTAACGCGTGTTTTAAAACTACTGTTCTTTCTGTCAGACCCTTAGCGCGGGCTGTCCTGACATAATCCTGCCTGATAACTTCAAGCATACTTCCGCGCATCTGCCTTGAAAGGAACGCGAAGCTGGCAAGTGAGCTGCATGCAACAGGCAGTATCAGATGATACATCCTGTCCCATAACTTTTCGAAAAAGCTCCAGTTTTCAGAACCTAATGTATAGAGTCCGGAAGTTGGGAATATTTTTATGTATTCAACATTCGCCAGGAATACAATTGCCATAGTGGCTACCCAGAACGAAGGCAGTGAGTAGAACACAAAAAGCATGAAAGTAGAAAACCTGTCTATTGTACTGTACTGTCTGGCTGCGGAATATATACCGATAGGAATAGCGATCAGATAACTCAATGATATGATCATAAGTGTGATTGGAGCAGTTACCGGAATTCTTTCCATTATCTTGCTCATAACCGGTCTGTTATCAACAAATGAATTGCCGAAATCACCGGTAGCCATATTGCCAAGCCAGATAAAATACTGCATGTAAATGGGTTTATCCAAACCCCATTTCTGCTTGTAATAATCTTTAGCCTGCTGATTCATCTGGCTTTTTTCATCGGCTTTCATGTTTTCGCCGCTTACACCAACTTTAAGCTCGGTCGGGTCACCCGGTGCCAAACGTGATATAGTGAACGTGATGATCGTAATCGCTATCAGCGTTGGAATGAATAACAGGATTCTTTTTAAAATGTACTGTGACATTCTTAATTAAAGTTTACTTATTTCTTTATGGATTAGTTGTTCTTATTCTGAGTATATTTCTGCGAGCCTGCCGGTACCCACCATTCATTGTAGGTCGGGCTGGGCTGTATGTTATACCATCTTGCGTTCTTGAATCTCTTATCATATATATATCTTGCTCTTGGGCTCCATAAAAATGTGTATGGCTGTTCATCGTAAATAAGCTTCTGCCATTGTTTAATCATTGCAATACGCTTGGATTCATCCATTTCATTTCTGTATGCTTCAATTAAGCTATCACTTGTTTTATTCTTAAAGCTGATGTAATTGCTGCCTTCACCTTCAGATTGTGACGAATGCCATATCTGGAACGGATCCGGAGGGGTAGTTGGTGAGGTCCATGCTGAATATGTTGCCTCAAATTCATGCTTCTTGGTTTTATCCAGATAAACTGACCATTCAAGCTCCTGTACTTCTGCCTGGATGCCGACTTTCTTTAATGCATCAACTATAACTAAAAGGATCTGTTTCCTTACAGGGTTGGTATTGCTTAAAAAAGTGAATTTGAAATCTGTTTTTTTACCGTTTATAACTTTATCAAGTACACCGTCACCATCTGAATCTTTCCATCCGGCCTGCTCTAAAAGCTTTTTAGCTTTTTCGGGGTCGTACTGTATTTCAGGAAGATCGGCATTCAGTAATTTGGTGTTCTTATAAAATATGTGTGATTGTATTGGTGTACCATCACCGAACATTACTTTATCAATAATTGTTTTTCTGTCAACCAAATGTGCCAGTGCAAGCCTTACGGTCTTATCCTGGAAAAGCGGGTTTAACTGGTTCCATGCCAAATATGTGTAGGCCGGTTCGTAGGGTCTGGCTTTAAGCAGGCTGAACTGGTCAGCGTTTTCAAGATCCTTATAGAAATCTGAAGGCTTGATAACATACATCGCGTCAACTTCTTTATTCTTCGCTGAAACAAGCGCTGCTGAATTATCCTGAATTGTTTTGAAAATTATTTTTGTCGGATAATTTGGAGTAACTACACCACCGCCCCAGTAATTTGGATTCTTTACGAGTGTTACACCTGCGCCGGTATCCCATTTTTCAAATATATACGGACCGGAACCAACCAAATACTTTGCTTCTCTTGATACTTCCTGTGAGTTCATAAAATCTGCGAACTTCTGCATATCGGGATTCTTCTGAGCAACTTTCATATCTTTGAATTCATCCCAATTGAACCTATCGGTAACATTACCCGGATCGAGTATGTGTTTTGGAAGAACCTGGAAGCCAGCCAGTGTATAAAGACCTCTCCAGTTTGGTTTTGTGAGTGTGAATTTAACTTTATACGGGTCGTTATCAACCATTTCAGCTTTTTCCACCATATCAAAGTAATTTCTTAAAGCTGCATCGTCCACAAAAGGATTTTTTATGGTTTTTAGTGTGAAAACAACATCAGCAGCCGTTAAAGGCTTGCCGTCAGAAAATTTCGCGTTCTTATTTATTGTGAAAATATATGTTAAATTATCAGGTGATACTTCAGGTAATGTAGAAAGAGAAGGAATTAGTTCATATGTAATTTTATCCTGACCTAAGAGCTGTTCATATATATAGGAACATATTTCGGTTGCGCTTGCATCATTAGAAACTATAGGGTTCAGTTTTTCAGGGTCAGACATTTCCCTGATAATAAGCCAGTCACCGTTTACAGCGGTTGCGGTATCAACTGCAGGGATCTCATCGCTTGATTGTTTATTATCTGTTTTCTGCTGAGTGGTTTTACCGCCGCAGCCTGTCATAATAATTGAAATAACTAAAACTGCTAGGAGGGCAGTTAATTTAAATTTGATCATAGTTGAATGTTGTCTTTTAAATTATAAAAATA
>JABFSP010000250.1 GCA_013140565.1 Ignavibacteria bacterium | reverse complement strand
ATTATAGTCACTTATATATTTTACAAGCTCTACCTTGTAATGCGCGGTACTATTGCTTCACAGATCTTCCTCGGGTTAACCCTTATCATACTTGCATCATTGATAGCGCAGACGTTCAACATGAAATCACTTGGCTGGATCTTCAGCCGGTTAACCGATATCTGGGTCATTGCTTTTATCATATTATTCCAGCCTGAAATTCGAAGGCTCTTACTGGTAATCGGCAGAACGAGGATTGCACGGTATTTCCTGAAAATTAATGCAAGTGAAACTATTAATGAAATTGTTGACGGTCTGCGAGAGCTTAAAGATCGCAAACAGGGAGCGCTTATTGTTATTTCAATGGGTGATAGATTAACCAGCCTTGTCGAAACTGGCGAACAGCTTCAGGCTAAGGTAAGCAAAGAACTGTTGATATCAATATTCAGTACAAAATCACCATTACACGATGGTGCAGTGATAATTAATAACAATACAATAGAGGCCGCTCGCTGTATATTGCCGCTATCATCCACAGAAAAAATAGGTACACGCAAACTTGGCACTCGTCACCGCGCAGGGCTTGGCGCATCAGAAGATGTTAACGCTATGGTTATAATTCTTTCGGAAGAAACAGGCGGTTTATCTATTGCGGAAGACGGCAAGCTCAAATTTGTTTCGGGACTTGATGAACTGCGCCGTGAAATGAAAAAGGAACTGGAATCAACTGATGTTAAGGAAGAAGTTAAGGAAATATTCGAAGAAATGGATGAGGAGTAGAATTTATGCTTCTGCTTGAAGAAGAAAAAAGAAAACTCGTTGAAGGGCTTTGGAGCAAGGGCATCAAGGATGAAAATGTGCTTAAGGCGATCTACGATATCCCCCGTGAAAAATTTATCTCAGATGCATTAAGGAAATTTGCTTATGATGATAACGCCCTGCCAATTGAATGCGCGCAGACAATTTCACAGCCCTTTACTGTTGCGTATATGACACAGGTTCTGGATATTAAGCCGGGGGACAAAATACTTGAAATAGGCACAGGCTCAGGTTACCAGGCTGCAGTATTGTGTAAATTAGGAGCTGAAGTTTATTCTGTTGAGCGCATTGAAAAACTTTTCGAAAATGCATCCATTCTGCTGCCGGAATTGGGTTTTAAAGTGCATATAAAACTTGATGACGGCACACTTGGCTGGGAAGAAAACGCGCCTTATGATAAGATCATTGTTACTGCCGGCGCGCCAGATATACCCCACCATTTGGTTGAGCAGCTTATTATTGGAGGGAAACTTGTTATTCCCGTGGGTGACCAGCAGACACAAAAACTTTTTGAATTGACCAGAACTGAAACAGGCTTTGAAAAGAAATTTTATGATTACTTCAAGTTTGTTCCGCTGATCGGAGCCGAAGGCTGGAAAGCTTAAGCTGAATTATGGCAAAGCCAACAGTAATAGTCATTACCGGACCCACAGCTTCTGGAAAAACATCCCTTGCTTTAGGAACAGCACAAAATATTGAGGACAGAACAGGTAAGACTGTTGAAATTATTTCAGCTGATTCACGCCAGGTATATAAACATATCCCCATAACAACTGCACAGCCAACAAATGAAGAACTGAGCAGGTTCAAACATCATTTTGTAAATAAACTGGAGCTTGATGGAGAGTTTAATGCAGGTGAATTCGGCTCACAGGCAAGAATTTTGATCGATAAGTTGTTCAGTGAAGGAAAAATTCCCCTGGTAGTTGGCGGAAGCGGTTTATATGTAAATTCATTGGTTTACGGATTCTTCGAAATTGGAAGTGATGATAAACAGCTTGATAAAAAGTTTAAAGCGAAGCGCGAAGAAATATATAAACTTAAAAATGAAAAAGGATTTGATTATTTACTCGACGAACTGAAAAAAAATGACCCTGAAACTTTTGGCAAAATGAAGGAAATTAAGGAGCGGCGCGTTATACGCGCGCTGGAAGTATTTTATGTTACGGGAATCCCGATATCACAGCATCAAAGCCATAAAATTGAAATAAATTTTGATTCTGAAATGTACGCTATTCAAATGGAGCGAAGCGAGTTATATGCCGGGATCAACAATAGAACCGATGTAATGTTAAGTAACGGAATGATAGAAGAAATTGAATTGCTGAAAAATCGGGGATATCATTATAAAACTCATAATTCATTGAACACAGTAGGTGCAAGGGAAATATTTGACTACCTTGATGGATTGATAACAAAAGAAAGAATGACCGAACTTATCAAACAGAATACCCGCCGTTTTGCCAAACGGCAAATGACTTGGTTCCGGAGAGATGAAAATATCAGGTGGATTGCAAAGGAATTTGAAATCAAAGCTTAGTCATAAGACTTCAGAAGTCTTATCATAAATCAATAAAATTTTTTATTCAAATTCGCCATTTCTTTCAATAACGGATGCGGACGATAACGGTCTTCACCAAAATCACGCTGCAAAGCGGCCAGAATATTGTAAACCAACTCAACTCCAAGTCTGTCAGCCCACTCCAATGGACCAAAAGGATAATTTGTACCCAGCTTCATTGCTGTATCAATATCTTCTTTCGATGCAACTTGCTCACTGTATACCTGCGCAGCTTCATTGATTATCATAGATACAATTCTGGGGAAAATCAATCCCACTCTATCAGGCACTATTGAGTAGTTTATTCCCGCTTCGCTTAAAAAACTTTCTGCATTTTTAAGTATCGCCGTATCTGTTATTTTTGATGGCGCAATTTCAATTCTTTTAGCTTTTGAAAATGTATCGTATAATCCAATGCCAATCAGTCTTGCGGGGTGTGCTTGCAGCCTGCACTGTTCTGATACTGATACACAAAGTGATGAAGTGAGGATGGGTACGTTATTGGGGGTTGCTGATTCTATATATTGCAGTTCTTCACTTTTTTCGTATTCCGGAAAGTTAGTAGTATTGATAATTATTCCGGCTGATTCAATATTTTCTGTGAATTCAGCTTTTCCGCTCAGGAATTCTTTAATTTCATTATTTATTGATTCCGAACCTGAAAGATAAACTTTAGTCATTTTATAATTGAATAATTCTGAATTAAAAGAAAAGTTAGAAGCTCATTACCTGAATTACAGGCAAAAATTCTCATCCAAAGATCCTGTTTGGATATTGCACAGGTTTACGGATGAAAAAGATATTGAGCTGATTGGCTTAATAACAGCGGCTTATGCCTATGGCTCAGTTGATCAGATAAACAGGTTCATAAATGAACTTCTGCTGAAAACCGGTAATAAACCATACGAATTTACCATTAATTTTTCCAAACGAAAAGATAAAAAGCATTTATCAGGTCTTTACTATAGGTTTAATTCTCACTTTGACCTGCTTGATATGTTCAGCTCATTGAACAAAGTGATTGTAAAACACGGCTCACTTAAAAATTTATTCCTTTCGCATTATGAAGCAGCACACACTAATATCATTCCTGCTTTATCCGGATTTACAAATGAGCTGAACAAAAATATCCCTAAAAATGATAACAGATATTACCATTATCTTTTTTCAAATCCTGTAAACAAAAGTACATGTAAGCGCATGAATCTGTTTTTAAGATGGATGGTACGCAAAGATAATGTTGACCTGGGATTGTGGAACGAGGTAGATACCTCAAAGCTCATAATGCCGGTTGATACACACATAGCCCGGATTTCGAAAAAGCTGAAGCTGGTAAATAGGAAAAGTATTGATCTGAAGTTCGCTATGGAGCTTACCAATAAACTGAAAGAGTTTGATCCATTTGACCCTGTAAAATATGATTTTGCTTTATGTCATATAGGCATTGATAAAAAAGAATTTTAACTTTGATTCGTCTTATTATTAAAGGCTATACTTGGGTGTTAGTAACTATAAACATTAATTCTTATTTTACAACTCTCAATAAAAAAGCATTTCCGGAATTCTTCTAAATATATATTATTTATGAAAATAGGTATTCTTTGTTATCCAACTTACGGCGGAAGCGGCGTTGTTGCTACTGAGCTTGGCATAGAGCTTGCTGCCCGCGGTCACCAGGTACATTTTATTTCTTACAGTATGCCCATGAGACTTAATATGGGATTTTCTGATAACATCTCATTTCACAAAGTTGAAATAGCATCTTACCCGCTCTTCGATTTTCCGTTGTACAGTATTGCCCTGGCAAGTAAAATTGTTGAAGTGGCAAAATTTAACGGACTCGATCTTGTTCATGCTCACTATGCTATACCGCACGCTACAAGCGCGTACCTTGCACGGGAAATAATAAAGGAAGAAGTTCTTTCGAAGAAAAAAAATAACAGGAATATTAAGATAATCACCACTCTTCACGGAACTGATATTACTCTAACCGGGCTTGAAATCAGTTTTCTGCCGACCATGAAATTTTCTATTCAGAAATCTGACGGAGTTACAGCGGTATCGGAATTCCTGAAAACGAAAACGCAATCACAATACGAAATTACAAAAGATATAAAAGTTATTCCTAATTTTATCAACCAGGATATTTATAAAAAGATCGATAACACCGAAACCAAATGTCTGAAAGAAAAGCTTTCAAAGAACGGTGAGAAGATACTTGTTCACACTTCAAATTTCCGTCCTTTAAAAAGAGTTGATGATGCTATAAGGGCATTTAAGATAATTAACGATAAGATCCCTTCAAAGCTGTTACTGATAGGGGATGGACCTGAAAGAAGTAAATGCGAATACCTGGTTAAAGATCTTGGGTTAGTTGATAATGTAAAGTTTTATGGAGAACAGGAATCATTTACCGAGATATTATCAGTGTCGGACTTATTCCTTATGCCATCTCAATCAGAAAGTTTTGGGCTCTCAGCCCTTGAAGCTATGGCTTGCGGTGTTCCTGTGATATCATCTAATGCCGGAGGATTGCCTGAGCTAAACCTGCATGGTGAAACCGGCTATATTGCAGAAATTGGTGATGTGGATAAAATGGCAGATTATGCCGTCAGGCTTTTGGAAGACCCCAACAAATACAAGATATTTTCAGAAAACGCTTTGGATAGGGCAACAACACTGTTTTCAGCTGAGAAGATAATTCCTGAATATGAAAAATATTACGAGGAAATATTAGCTTCCTGATCTTATCCTGAAAAAACTATGTTTAAAGTTCTTCGGCTTTTTCGATCAGCCATGCTTTGTGGGGAAGCAGACTTGATGAAGCCAGTTCATTCTTAATTTCTTTATTGATCCTTGAATTTCCGCTTGCCGCCTTTGCTTTTAAGATCTCCCTGTAAAAATTCAGAAATCTTGAATAATTATTCACTTCGTTCTTCCTTATCTTTTTATTTGAAGTCAAAAAATGAGAGAAAGAATCGACAAGCGAATATGCTTCTTCTATGTGGTTAAGCTCAAAATACAGCTTCAGCATAAGCACTTTTACGGGCAGCTTAAGTCTGAATAACTTTAGCTTCACCTTTGATAATGAACTAAGAGACCTTTCGAATTGTTTTTTATTGAAAAATAGTTCTGCGAATGAATACCCTGTCATATCTTCTGAATATTCAGGAGATATCTGCTCACCATACTTACGTAAAAATTCCGCAGCCCAATCACTTTCATTCAGCTGCAGGGCAGTTTGAAATATTATAATGAAATTATTCACATCCATGTACTGGGCTATATATGAAGTATAAAGGTCCAGTGATGCTGCCCTTTTTATTATCTCAAAATTGATCCTTTGGTATTTTTCATCATTTATTGAGGTCCTTTTCCTGTTGCAGCATGTCGCAAGCATTAAGTGCAGGTTCTGCAGTTCATTTTTCCCGAACATATTTGAATACTTGCCGATATACTCATTCATTTTATTGAAGTATTCTTCGTCTTTTTCATCCAGCATAGTTATCATAAAACATAAGTAGATCTTAAGTACCTTTATCAGTCTTTCGTTTTCTGCTGTTTTAATACCCTTGATTTCATTTCCTTCAATGTATTCCAGTATTTTTTTGTAATTAATATTCTTCAGATACTCAAACACAATGTTATCCTTTAAAGGAAGGTTGTATGACTGGCTGACCTGGTGAAGTATCTGGTATATATGGGAAAGTTCAACAAACGAACTGAATAACTGAAGCTCTCCCTGTTCATATCTCTTTTCAAGAATAGGCTCCTGTATATTTGAAAGAAAATACAACTGGTGCCAAATTAAAGTAATATCTTCTTTGTTATAAATATACTCTCCACCGATCAGGTTATCCTTATCTAGCGAACTCTCCAGTACAACAAGGTTTTTACCTGCAAGCCCGAATAATCTTCTTTCAGTCATGTCATCAATAACATACTTCTTCATCTCTACATCATTTCTTTCAAGCACTGAAATTGCCAGGTACTTTTCTAACAGGCTGTATAATGATGAAAGCAGGTATCGGTATGTTTTTTCGTCATACTTCCTGGAGCCGTAGATCTTTTTGAACATGGCCTCAGGACTCATTTTCGGGTCGTGAATATCAAAAACGGGATAAAAAGCAGCTATTAGTTTAAAAAGTTTGCTTACGCTTTCATTGGTATTAAAATAATCAGAGCTTACAAACCTCCTGAATTTCTTCAATTCCGCCTTATCAAACGTCTTCAGAATCTCTATTAGTTTTTTTAGAAGCATTATTCAGCTTTATTTCTGGGTGAAGTTACTTGAATTTTAGATTAAAGTAAATGCCGTTTTTGGAGAAATTTCGTGGTTTTTTTGTGATTGCATCCTAATGAATTCACTTTAATCTCTCAGAAAACCTCTTTGTCAGGGTGCACACAGTAGAATATCTTTGTATCATAAAAGTGCACGTGCACTTTAGACAAAACAGAAAATGAGAAAGAAACAAAATAACATTACAGAAGCAATCGCAAAAGGTTACAGATTAAAACCCGAAACACATTTACTTGTAGAGAAATTAAGCAGGAAGATTAACGGAACCAAAGATGAGGTCATAAGCAGAGCCTGTAAGATGTTCGATAATTCAGTCAACAGGTCAATGAAGAACAGGAACAACAATAAAAATTAAAGCAGCATAAATAATAAACATTAAATAACACTAATTAACTAAACCAAAAAGGAGCAAAACAATGAAACACTTTTTATCCATCACAACCAAATATACCTTAAGCAGTTTACTGCTTGCAGTACTATTTATCTTTTTTGTGAACACCCATGGGGTACAATCACAGGATAAATCAGGCGGGAACATACCGGCACAGTTTAATTACACAGGCAGCACTACGGGAAGTACATCAAATCCGATGTTGACTTCGATCCAACCGGGCGAGCAGCAGTTCAGCCCTGAAAAACAATCATTACTTGACCAGTTAAGGACCGCAAGGCTGAATAATGACCTTGTGACCGCCGGGCAGCTGCGCAATAGTCTGGATTTAATAGACGGTTTATCAACTTATGTCCCCCAGGAAAACAATGATCCCGGCAACAACCCTATAAAAGAAAAGTTTGTAACCATGAATACAAGACCTCCATTTGTTGCGGAAGGTGATTTTGCTATCTCGACAATTTCATCAGGTGCTATTTGGGCAGTTGCTACTGCAAGCTCAAACCGTTCATCTGCAATTTATGCGGCAACAACAGAATATGTAAACGGTGGAGCTGATCTTGTAAAGGTATTCGTTTCTTATAACGGCGGCGCAACATGGATACTGAAGTATACATACAGCGGCTTTGCAGCAGGTGTTGATTGCCGTGCAGGTGAACTGGATATTGAACCTATTATAAGCGGTAATGATACAATGGTTTATTGTGCTGTTGGTATAAATTACAATAATCATGCATGGTCAACAATGATAGTTGCAAACATCGGTACCGGTGCGGGATCAGGCTCAACCTGGAGCTTTGGCGGCTACCTGAACGCGAACGTGAATTACTACAATCCAAAAGTAACCAGCGATAATACAACATATTCATCAGCTACATATGTATATATGACCTCTTCATTTGACTCAGCAGGTACAACAAGGTATACAACCAGGTACCTCCTGGTAACAAGCCCGTACACAACTGCTCCGGTATACACATACAGACAGCCAAACGCGCCTAATGGTTTCTGGTGGCAGTCAAATGGTTTGAGTCCAAACGCTTATCTGCATCAGGATATCTGTTATTATAATAACGGCACAGTAGACAGGATTTATACGGTTTATAATCATGCAGGAACTGCAACTAACAAAAGTGTTTATATAGCATGGAGTAATGACTATGGTGTAACAGTCGGTTCAGGCAATACATTAACTCTTACCGAAACTACTAATATTCTGGGTGCAGTTTGCGCGGCTAACGGTGGAACCAGCAGACAGACTATGGCTATCGGTTACAGACTTCTGTTTTCAACTGACTGGGATTACCGCATACAGTATTCACCTACAGGCGGAACGTCATCAGGTGTATTTACAGGACAGTATGTTGAGTTTACAGGCGATACCACATTACTTATCAGTCTTCAGGCTGTGGATCTTGCCAACGGCAGGTTTGTAACCGGTCATGCAAGAAACGGCGGCGAGCACTACTACAGATCATTCAACGGAACTGCATTGGGAACACCGATCCAGACAAATAATGTGACAGGTGATGTTGTTTACGGCGGCTGCCGCGCAGGATACTGGAATTCACCCAATCCTGATTCATGTGTAGTTGTTTGGTCACCTAACCTGGGCTCGGGAGCGTATTGCTCAAGGTTGATATGCAGCACTGTTGGTATACAGAGTAATGGCAATGAAGTACCTGAAATGTTCACATTAAGCCAGAATTATCCAAACCCGTTTAATCCTGTTACCAATATAAAATTCAGCATTCCGCAATCATCTTTTGTTAAGATCACAGTGTTTGATATTACAGGTAAAGAAGTAACAAAACTTGTAAACGAAAACATGAATGCGGGTTCTTATACAGTTGATTTCAACGCATCCGATCTGGCTACCGGAGTTTATTTATACAGAATAGATGCCGCAGGGTTTACTGACGTGAAAAAAATGATGTTGATAAAATAGCGGAGCTATTTTAGAAATCCCGCAAGGCGGGACTGATAAAGTAACGAAGTTAATTAGAAGTCCGGCATTAACTGATTGAAAATAATGGGACCTCTCAAAGGGGTCTCATTATTTATTAAACAACCTTCTTCTTCAGAACATTAAGCATACCGGTTTTCATCAACTTACTTTCTATCCATGAAACAAAATCAAACTGTTCCAGTATATTCTTCTCGAATTTATCGTTTGATATCTTTTCTATGGAATATTTAAGCTCTTCGTACAATTCAAGCCTCTGTTCATCATCACTGAAGTTCATCGCCTTTGTTATAAAATCCAATATTAGCTTTTCGAATTTAAATATCCTGTTTGATCTTTCGAGGAATCTTTTGGTTGATTTAACAGTGTATTCAAGCAGATCGTAATTTCCGGCTTCAAAATGCACTATCAGGCTCCTTATTCTTGCAAATATATGCTGTTCCGGTTCTATCTTCGGGTTTGATGCGTTCAAAATACGGTTAAGGTACTCAATGCTCTTATCGTAGTCTTTGACCAAAAAACATGCGTATGCGATCCTGTTGTATATTAAAAGCTTCCGGTTTTCGCTTATCGAATTCCTGAATTGTTTGAATCCCGATTCTATTACGCTTATAATATTCTTAAAGCTTTCCGTTTTCAATGATCTTATCGAATAATTCAGATCAAGGTCGCTTGTAAGCAGGAATATCCTTGACTGGATATCAAGAAATTCCTTTTTATTTTCAAATTGTTTGGCGAAAATTTTAAGTTTCTTCATGTAAATACCAAACTCCGGGTTGTTATCTGTGATAACGCAGGCATGCAGGTAATTGTTAAGTGCAAGAACATAACTTCTGGGATTTTCTTTTATGTACTTTTTATCACTTTCCATCAGGAGGACAAGTTCTTTTCTGTATTTCAGCCAGTTTTGCTTGTCGTTAACAATGCGGTAATAATGACCAAGTACAGTGAAGCATTTAAATTTGCTGTCAAACGTTGTAGCTAACTCTGTATTCTGAAGCAGAGGGTTATTAAATATTCCATTCAGTTTTTCAAGATCTTTTTCATTTCTTATGTTGCCGGTTTCCTTTGTGAACATGAACATATCATTATACAGGATGTGGTATTGTTCGTTGAGCGCGATCTTCTGCAGGTTTTCTAGCGTATCACTTTTAAGCGAATCGTAATCCAGCTCTTCATTGTTCGCGTAATAATCTGTAGCAAGTGATGTTAATGCTTTGTTATACAGCAGCGCAAGATAGATGGGTTTATCATTTTCTGAAGCCATTGCAATTGCTTTATTCATCAGAGTTTTGAACTGTTTAAACAATCCCTTTTCGAAAAGTACATTGAGTTCTATCATCATCATATTAAGCTTTGAAACGACGTACTTTTCGGCGTGGTAAGAGCTTAACGCTTTGAGTATAAGGTTAAACAGATAATTTTTTGTTGAGTAAAGCTTATCAGCAAATTTTTCTCCTTTAAATTTCTTTTTGATAAGCAGCTCATCATATTCATCCAGCATATCAATTGCATCAAACAGCTTTACATATATATTCTTTTCTCCAATGGTATGTTTGGATGCAAATTTTTTAAAATACCCCTTTTCGGATTTACTCATTGATTTAATGAGCTGGAACAGATCATCAGATACTTTCATCGACTTCTATATTCTCCTGCATTGATTTCCACAAAAATAGCCAAAAAACGAAGATATTCTACTCTA
This sequence comes from Ignavibacteria bacterium, assembly GCA_013140565.1. Lineage (GTDB taxonomy): Bacteria > Bacteroidota > Ignavibacteria > Tepidaquicellales > OLB5 > OLB5. Next base: position 5,530 of record JABFSP010000250.1, on the reverse strand, counting down.
TTTCGGGGTATTGACTTATGAAATATCAGAAAAGTTAGTTTTTTAAGCAATTGCCGCACATATATATTTGCTTCAATTAGGGGGAATTAATTAAATAAATATAAACGGAGAACAAAATGAAACGATTCAAACTTTTTGCAGTATTGACTGCAGTTATTTTAACTTTTTCTGCTTCTGCGCAGGATAAACCAGGCGGAAACGAACCATCAGGGCAGTATTATTCTGCCAGCCCGGATGGCAGTACGTCTAATTCAATGTTAACAACAGTACAGCCTCAGTCCCAGGAGTTTTCGGCTGAGAAACAGAATCTGCTGAACCAGCTAAGAGCTGCCAGGCTTAACAATGATCTTGTTATGGCTTCACAGATCCAATCCATGTTAAATGATATCGACGGGATTGTACCATATACCCCGGTTTATAACCCGGCACTGGACCCCATCAAAGAGAAAATTCAGAACATGCCGACAAAATCACCATATTCATATGAAGGTGATTACCAGGTAACTACAATTCATAATGGCGGTGACTGGGCAGTTGCTACAGCAAGCTCAAACCGCACAAGTACAATTTTTGCCGCGGTTACGGAATACGTAAATGGCGGAAGCGATCTTGTAAAGGTATATGCTTCCTACAATGGCGGAGCTACCTGGGTTCTTAAATATACATATTCAGGTTTTGCTGCAGGTGTTGATTGCCGCGCAGGTGAACTTGATATCGAGCCTATCATTAGCGGTTCTGATACTTTGGTATATTGTGCTGTTGGAATAAATTACAACAGTCATGCGTGGTCAACAATGATAGTAGCCAATATCGGAACAGGTGCCGGTTCAGGTTCCACATGGAGCTTTGGCGGGTATCTTTCTGCGAATGTGAACTATTACAATCCTAAAGTAACCAGTGATAATACAAATTATACAGGTGCAACATATGTTTATATGACATCTTCATTTGATTCAGCAGGCACTGTCAGATATACATCAAGATTCCTTGTTGTTACCAGTCCGTTTACAACAACGCCAACATACAATTACAGGCAGCCAAACGCTCCTTCTGGTTTCTGGTGGCAGTCAAACGGGCTTACACCAACAGCGTATCTTCATCAGGATATATGTTACTACAGCGCAGCAGGTACTGACAGGATCTACACAGTATACAATCACTCAGGTGCTGCTACAAATCAAAACATTTATATTGCATGGAGCAATGACTATGGCGTTACCGTTGGTGCAGGAAATACCCTGACATTTGCGGAAACTGCTAATATTCAGGGTGCAATTTGCGCGACAAATGGAGGATCTTCACAAAGCTTATTGATCGGGTACAGAAGGTTCTTCAATCCTGACTGGGATTACAGAGTTCAATATTCACCATCAGGTGGAATTACTTCCGGAACATTTACAGCAAACTATATTGAATTTACCACAGATACAACTTTGCTTATTAACATGCAGGGAATTGATCTGGGAAATGGCAGGTTTGTAACAGGTCATGCACGCAATGGTGGAGAGCACTATTACAGGTCGTTCAATGCAAATTCATTGGGTACATCCTTCCAGACTAACAATGTTACTGGTGATGTCGGGTTCGGCGGATGCAGGGCAGGTTACTGGAATTCATCAAATGCGGACTCATGTGTTGTAGTGTGGTCAGCTACAAGCGGAGCAAATGCATACTGCTCAAGGCTTATTTGCAGCACAGTCGGTATTCAGAGCAACGGCAGCGAAATTCCTGAGCTGTTTTCTTTAAGCCAGAATTATCCTAACCCGTTTAATCCTGTGACAAATATTAAGTTTTCAATTCCCGCAGGCGGAAATGTAAAACTCACAGTATTTGATATTACAGGAAAAGAAGTAGCTGTATTAGTAAACCAGAACATGAATGCCGGAAATTATACCGCTGATTTTGATGCTTCGCAGCTTTCAAGCGGAATTTACTTCTATACATTGTCATCAGGCAGCTTCATTGATACAAAGAAAATGGTTCTTGTAAAATAAACTGAATTTAAAACTGTGCTCTTCTTTTCATAAGCTGAAAAATATGTTAATTGAATAAGAGCTTCTTTATATTACCCCCGTAGTACGAAGAAAGAGGACGCAGCGAGGACAAAAGGCCGGTGGTGGGAATGGCATAACCGGCTGAAATTAAACAGCGGATGATAAAAATCATCCGCTGTTTTTTTTGTGGATATTTTATAAACAGTGGTTTAACTAATTTGACCTTACACATTAATGGGGTGTTTAATAGCTGTAAACTACCTATCTTACTGCAATACCTACTATTGATTTTTCCTGCAATTTAAAACTTAAAAGAAAGACTGGTTACTACAATGTCATTACCCGATGAGAGTGTTATTACTATATTAAGAGAGCTTATGGAGATCAGCAAAGACGGCGAACAGGGATATAAAGACGCTTCTGATGATATTAAAGATAAAGATATGAGCATAATACTTTTTGAATTTTCTGTTCAAAGAGGTGAGTTTGTGAATAAGCTCAGGGAAACTATCCAAAAGCTTGGGGGAGCTACTGAATTTTCAGGGAGTGTATTGGGTATTTTACACAGAAGATGGATGGATGTGAAATTCGCAGTTGCAGGCAGCGATCCTGCGACTGTATTGACTGAGTGCCTGAGAGGAGACAGGGCAGCATTGAATAAGTATGAAATCCAGCTCGATAGAGTATTACCTGATAATATCAGGTCAGTAATTGAAAATCAGTTTGAAATCGTAAAATTTAATTTCGATTCAATTACAAAGTTACTGGAAAAACATACTCTTGCAATTGCGAAGGGCTGATAAATGAGGAACGATATATAGTATCATTTGGTTAAAAACATTAGATAAATGGGGTATTCCCGGAAAAAACTGGTTAATATTCTTCATTGATTTAAAAAGCTAAATTAGTTATTCTGTAAACAATTAACATCAAAAAATGAAAAAACTATCATTAATAGTAGTAGTTCTTGCCCTAGTAACAGGTATTTCATTTTCGCAGTTTAAAGAGATCCCCAGTAAGACCAAAACACAGCTTAAATCAGGAAACGGTCTTTTACTCGGATTCATCAACCCGAAAAATTTTTCCATATCACATTCATTCAGTATGAATGTTATGACAGGCGGTAATACTTCAGTAAGTCTGGCTTCATATACCGCAACTATGAATTACAAGATCTTAAAGAACCTGAACCTGAGCGCTGATGTTACAATGCAGTATTCACCATATGCATCTATAGGCTCAAATAATCCTGCTATTAATAAAGATTTTCAGAATTCATTGAACGGAATCAATTTGAGCAGAGTTTCGCTTGATTATCAGCCTACTAAGGATATGTCGATCAGCATCAATTATTTTAACCATAAAGGCGGTTATTACGGTTACGATAATTATAATAATAATTATTACAATCCATTCTGGCTCGGCAGGTAATCTGTTTAAGCCGGTTTCAACATTCATATAATTAATACGGTTATTAATGCCACCAGCAAATTCAGGTGAATTTGTAAGTAAGTTCAAAAACTATTCCATTAACATATTAATTGTTCTGCTGGCAGTTGTAACAATTTACCTTTTCTATAATCTTTTTAAGCGCCTTACAACTCCCCAAACAGATGTTAAAACACAGGTGGTTGATTCAACTACTTATCTTACCAAACAGCCATCCGGCGGCACACTGCAGATTGATGTGCAAAACGGCTGCGGAGTATCAGGCATCGCCGATAAGTTCACTGAATACCTTCGCTCCAAAGGATTTGACGTGGTTGAAATGGGTAACTTCACAACACAGGATATTAAGACTACAATGGTTATAGATAGGGCAGGCAACATGAAAAACGCAAAGCGTGTTGCGCAGTCCCTGGGTGTATCAGATAAATACGTGATACAGCAGATGAATAAAAATTATTTCCTCGATGCGACAGTTGTGATAGGGAAGGATTACGAGGATCTGATTCCGTTCAAACACCAGACTGAGACACAAACAAAACCATAGGTGTGTCATTCCCGCGAAAGCGGGAATCTTTTGAGATAGTACTAAATTTAAAAATACATTAAACTTAATTAATAATTTATAGAAAGTTTATACAACTTGGATTCCAAAACACTTGCTTTAAAACTCGCAGAATTTGCCTTAACAAAAAAGGCCGATGATATAAAAATACTTGACCTCAGGAAAATTACCACAATTGCTGATTTTTTTGTTATATGTACGGCGCACTCAGAACCCCAGGTTAAAGCTGTTGCAGATGCAGTACTTGAAGGCGCAAAGAAGGACGGAGAGACTGTTTGGCACAAAGAAGGCACCAACATGAAATCATGGGTACTTCTGGATTTTATTGATGTCGTAGTTCATGTGTTCCTTAAGGATACACGTAGTTTCTATTCACTTGAAAAGCTTTGGGGGGATGCTGAAATTACAGAAGTGACAGATGAAGCTCCGCAGGGAAAATTAATGGCTAAATCAGCAAAACCAAAAGCTGTAAAAAAATCCGCGGTTAAGAAAAAACCTTCAGCTAAAAAACCTGCTGCTAAGAAACCCGCAGCAAAACGAAAACCTGCAGCTAAACGTAAATAGAGTTCTTTTTTTGCAGTAATATTTTAAAGAGGTTAAATTACCTCTTTTTTATTTTGTGTGGTTTAAGCGGGGAGAGTTTGTGCAGTTTTTATCATAATTCTAACGTATTTAAAGCACTTTATTGTAATAACTTGTTTTTACCTCGGTTATTCTTTATCTTGTGTTATCAATATTATCATAAATAATATGTTTCAAAACCCTTTAAAGAGTGAACCTATATTTAATTAAGTAATTACAGATCATTGTTGAAAAGAATCAGACTAATAGTTATCGAAGATAACAGGCTCCTCCGTGACGGCATTTGCGCAATGCTTAAGAAAGAGGCTGATTTTACTGTTGTTGCTGCATTTGATGACAGTGATTTTGACCCGGAAAAGTTAAAAGAACTAAAGCCGAATGTTGTATTGCTCGATCTTAGTTTGACAGAAAAAGACAGTTTAGATCTTGTAAACCTGTTGAGGAATGATCACAAGGATGTAAAAGTTATTGTTATGGATCTGCTTCCGATGCGGGAAGATATTTTACAATTTGTTGAAGCCGGGGTTTCAGGGTTTATTATGAAAGATGATACAATTTCGGAATTCCTAAAAACTATCCGCGCTGTGAATGCAGGTGAAAAGATACTGCCCCCAACTGCTACCGGTTCACTTTTTTCGCAGATCATGGAATACGGAGTTAAAGAATTGGGTCCTCAAAAACTGATACAGTCAGTTAGAATGACAAACAGGGAAAAAGAGATAGTACAGTTAATTGCGGAAGGATTAGCAAACAAAGAAATAGCCTTTAAACTTAATCTTTCAATTTACACTGTCAAAAGTCATGTTCATAATATTCTGGATAAAATGGCGCTTAACACCAGGGTACAAATTGCAATCCACGCTAATGCAGCCGAATAATTATATATCAGTTTTTTTATTGTTCCATTAAACTTTTTGTGAATCATTTACAGCGAATTCTCATT
>JABFSP010000288.1 GCA_013140565.1 Ignavibacteria bacterium | reverse complement strand
TTCATGGGATGGATTCGGTAAAAGAGTACTTGGAGCCGGCTTAGAGAAATTTTACAGGGAATTAATAAAGCTGAAAGGTAAAGAATTCACCGCTGAGTATTTAAAGGCACTACAGCATTTTAAGCCGCTCTTACGAAGGGATGAATATATTGGTGATGTACCGCCAATAAACCTAAAAGAAATGCCAAGGGAAATATTAATAAAACTGCGTGATGCAACAAGTGAAGCTGAAAGAAACAGAATTATAAAAAGATATTATCGTGAGCGGAATAAAACTTCAGATTGATGCGGCGTTAAGGCTAGTAGATGATATTACTGAAACATTTGGATTAGGAATTGGTACGGGTGGTTTTGGTGAAGTAAAGAAGCTTGGATTACAGGCGATAAGTTATCCGCAGTATCAGTTCTTAAAGAACGCACCATTAAACACAGAAACCCTATACGGCGGGGCTGCCGGTCCCGGTAAGACATTTGCAGATGTAATACTTCCAATATATCATGATTTCCTTGATGAACCGGAATTCAGGATGCAGATATTCAGATTAACAAAAGTGGAACTTGAGCAGGAAATAATTCCATTAACACAAAAATTATATCCTGTTATCGGCGGAAAATTTAATGAATCGAAATTAAGGTGGAAGTTTCCATCGGGAGCTACAGTATTTCTTTGTTACATGCAGTACCCGGGTGACTGGCGCAGATACCAGGGCGGTTGGAATACTGTACAGGCTTTTGATGAAGCGACACAATTACACCCGGATAATTATACTGTTGAAGCGTGGAATAGATCTAAATGCAGAATAAAGCCATTCAGAGTTTATACAACAAACCCTGGCGGTCCCTCACACAGGAAATTTAAAAAAGAATTTATAGATATATGTCCGGCAATACCTGATGGAGAACCAAAATTCAGCAAGGTAGGAGGTATGTATTGGCAGCCTGTAAAGGCAAGCGATTCTGTAATTGTTAAAAAGATAATTGAAGGTAAAGAAGTAAGAGTAAGAAGGCAATACATACCGGCGCGCTTATTTGATAATGAGGAAATGCTGAAGAATAATCCTGATTACTTATCGAACCTGTTAAATCTGCCTGAAGAAAAACGCAAGATGCTTCTTGACGGTGACTGGAGTTATGTAGCCGGTATGTTCTTTGACAGGTATTCAGAACAAATTCATTTGTGGAACGAAAAACCTTTTGACCCTCCAAAGAGCTGGGCTCGTATTTCGGGGTTGGATTACGGTAATGTTACCTGTGCGGAATTTATAGCAGAAGATCATAAAGGTGATATCTGGGTATACCGTGAATGGACTGCAATAAATAAAAGTATAACTTACAAAGCTGTATCGTATAATAATTACCTGGAAAAGATCGGTGAGAAGAATATATTTACTGTTGGTGATGTAAATATGTTCGCTGAAAGTGTAGAACTTCCTGAAGAGAGGGCTCCGGCTAATTCATTCCTGAACCTTGGTGTAAAACTTGTGCAGGTATCTAAAAAACCACCGGAAAATAAACGTTTCAGGGTATGGATAAATGATGAGCTGAAGGACTTGTTGGATTGGGAAAAGAAAAACGGCTTATTTGTTAAACGTCCTAAAATTCATATTATGGCGGAGCGGTGTCCTCAGCTGGTGGAAAATCTTCCATTGCTTGAGAAGGATCCTGATTTCCCTGAAGATTACATGAAAGAGCAGGATAAAACCATAGCCCACTGGATAAAAGCCCTCCAGTATGCTCTAATAAGCAGGAAAAGACGTTATACAGATAAGGATGTGACCGCAACTGTTGAAAGAATGAAAGCAAAAGCTAGAAAAAGTATCATTTAAAGCTAAAAAATGGTTGATTATAGGTTATAATTCCCTTACCTCTCAAATACACAAATTTATTGGTTGATATATTGCATTATACAAAATAGTTGTATATTATTGCATTAAGAGAATGCCGCTATTAAACCAAATAGACGCCCGCACAATAGATGTCCGCAAGCCGGAACATAAAGTTATCATTGACAGTGAAATAAGGCAAGCAATAGACGATGACAGACTTATGCATGAAAAGCATTTGCACACGTGGGACAGTTACGAGAAGTATTTGGAAGAAAAAGAAATTCCCGCGAATATGAGTACTGATGCTGAAGCTTTATTAACGAAGGATCCCTCACAAATACTAAAAGATGAAGATGATAATTATTATTTACACATTAATAAAACCCGGGAAATAAACGGCAGAACAGTTGCTGAATTTACCCAGGGTAATAAAACTGTTAATGTTGATCCTGACCGGCCGCAGTTCACAAAAATTGCAGGTATTACTAAAAAGGTACTTGAAGACATTGAATCTGAGAAGGATATATATGTAACTGTAAGGGAAGCATGTGTTCAGGGAATGGTTGACCTTGGACTTCACTGGAGCGAAGTAGATTTTGACCCCAGGACTGATGAAACAGACATGGGTGATATAATATTTGAAGAAGTTTCTGCACGTGATGTGTTAGTTGACTGTAAAAGCAGGAAACCATTTTTTGCTGACAGGCGCAGGGATTGCAGAATGATAAAAATGGAGCTAGCAGAAGCGCAGCGCTATTTATCAAGATTCGGAATTAAGCCTGATGAAATAGCAACTGATAATGAATATGACGAGTATCATCAGCTGATAAAGGATAATGATATAACAACGGACCAGTTTGTAACCCTGTATATGTTTCAATACAAAAAGAAATATTCACTTAACTATGAGCATACAGATGCCGGAATAAGTATGAGTAATTATTCCGTGGATGATGAAGGCAAAATAAAAAGGCAGTCTTCAGGTGAATCGATAAATATCGAAAAGGATAAGGAATATTACTTCCGGGCTATTTATAATTCTACGCTTGGCACGGTATTTCATAAAGTAAATGAGCTGGGACAGTTCACCCGTACACCATATTACAATAAGCATTCGAAAACAGGATTCATGCCTATTGCAGATACATACTTCCTGAAACGTCTGAATAAACTTTACGATATCATAAATTCAGTATTTCTTGCATATGTAAGAAAGATGATGAAGAATCCGATTGCTGTTGATGAAGCAACATGGAGCCAGTATCAGGAAGTAATAGACCAGGCATTAGCTACAGGTGAATCATTCCCATTGAAAAAAGACGGTAAACTTGAACAGGCTAACTTCATCAAAGATATTCCTCCGGCTTTTATGAATTTAATGCAAATGACATATAAAGCTTTGCAGGATGCCGGGTTCTCACATGATCCAATTGAGGGAAGATATCCTGACAAAAGAGAGTTTTCAGGTACCGCAATAGATCTTCTTCAGGTGCAAGCATTAAAACCGCAGGGATATAAAGAAAGGCATATTACATATGCGGTTACCCAGGAAACAAGATTAATTTATAAAATAATGTCATTGTATTTTACTACGGCAAGGTGGATAAAAGTACAGGACACAAACAGCGATAAAAAGAATTTCATTCCTGTAAATACTACTTATACTTATGATCAGTATTTAGAATATCTTCAGACAAATAAAATCAACATGGAGTTATTTGAAGATGAGAATGACGTTAACTATGTAATAGCGCCGCCCAGAAATACATATGAGCCATTTACCCAGGAATCAGCTGTTAATAATAATTTACTGCTAGTTATCAATCCTTTGGGTGATGATGCTGATATGAAGGTATCGATAAAGTATGACTTTGACAGTAAGCGAAACAAGGAATTAACATTACAACGTACGCAGGTAGCCAGAAAAGAAGGCTTAATACCTGATGATGAGTACTTAAAGGCATTGGGTTTTGAAAATGTTCATGAAATGATAAGGAAAGTCGAAGAGAAGAATGAAATTATCCAGGTTGGTAAAACAATTGTAGAAGGCGGTCCTGAACTGGTACAGGCAGTAATGATGTTTGTTAAGAAATTCCAAATGGTTCAGGAATTAAAAAACCAAAATAAACCGGCTCCTTTTGGAGCGAAGCGTCAAGGAAACGAAGTATTAGCAGCTTAAATAAATGATCAAAGGGGAAAAATAAATGTTAAACTTAATCTCAAAAATATCCGGTATTCTTTACCTGGTTAAATTGAACCTGTTATTTTCATCAATGAAGATATTCGCTGATATTGGTGAAAGTGTAACTGACGACAT
>JABFSP010000412.1 GCA_013140565.1 Ignavibacteria bacterium | reverse complement strand
TTTCCTTTTCATTCAGAATATTATCTTTATACAACGCATCTTTATCAGATCCATCACCCTTTGGTTTTCTGTTATCTTTCGTTAATCTTGCTTTACTTTTTTCAATAGCTTCAGCGAAATATTTTAAATAGTTTTCTTTTTCTATTACTCCACGTATTGTCATAAGTGTATCAAAGAAACATTTTTCTATATTATTCAGTGTAGCTTCGCCTTCAAAATGAGGAACTTTAACTCCGAATGCTGCTTCAAATTCATCACATGCATGATAATAGCCTTCGGAATTCATCTTATGTCCTGCCCCGTGTGATGCTCTGCCTTCAATGCCGTATTTCCATCCTTTGACTGTACGGTAAACAATTGCAGTAGGCATTTTATTATCCAGGCTCTTAGCAAACAATTGTGCCGCTGCAATTTTACCAAAGTCTTTTCCGTCATCAACATAGATAACATTAAAATCGTGAAGATAACATAGTTCCATCGGGTTCCACTGAACGTAATCACCTTTTAATTCGCCTTCACGGCAAACACGGTTTGAATCAATTGATGCCTGGTTAAAATCAATATGGAATTTAATATTATGCAGTCTCATAGCGCTTGCGGCTGCTAAAGCTTCAGCTACTCTGCCCGGTGTCATTCCGCCTTCACCTTCAATTACGTGAATTTGCGGAGCGTTCTCACCAAAATAATCTATTGCACCCAAAGCTAAACCGAATGCGGCTGTATCACCAACACCGCTTGCACCGGTCGCAATTTTTACATGCGGGGTAGCAGGTGTCGGGTGACCGTCCAATGCTTTGGCATTATGTTTATGGAACAACGGGAGTTCATTATCAGGGTTTCTTCTGAATCCCAGCAGGTCTTCAAGTCTCATCTGGAATTTCTCATCGGGCAAAAGTTCAGGTTTGTATGCTCTAACAAGTTCATTCCTTAATGCATACATTGCATAAAGACCCAATGCTTTATGACCTGCCGCATAAATAACTAAATCAGAATCATCGCGAAAAGGATCTTTAATATCGAAATCAAGAATATTATATAATATAGATGAAACAAATCTGCCTGATGAAATTGAACCGCCCGGATGACCGCTTGTTGGCACAAAGTTAAAAAGTACGGCGCATAACGTTCTGTAAATTACATCAAGTTTTTCAAAATTTTCAGATTCTTTTTCTTTTAAAGGGATTCCCGATTTCAAAATATCATTAATATCGTAGTATTTTCCTCTTCTTGCCGCAAAACCAAGTTCTTTTGAACCAACATCCTTATAGTTTATTGTTTCCATTTTGATAAATTTTCTATGTTTTATTGAACTGTATATTTTTTACCACTACTAAATTACCCTGTCATGTCATAAATTCATATGATTTATACTATATAATGACCTGACATTTATCAGGTTTTTACCCCGATTTTTATGTCTTTTTTTCAATGTTTAATATATCCTATTTAAACCCTAATTTTGTATGAAAATGACAACAAATAAGCCATTAAATATATTACTCTTAAACGCGCTGGATATCTATGGAGGGGGGGAGTTCTTTGTGTATCAGCTGGCTAAAATTCTTACTCAAAAAGACCACAAAGTGTGGGTTTCCTGCAGGAAAGATAACATTATATATGACAGATGCCTGAATGATGGTATCGGTGTTTTTCCGCTTGATTACCCTGAACACTCCGGCAAAAGTGACTTATGGAAGAACTCAAGGATCCTCGGCAGATTCGTAAAAGAAAATAAGATAGATATAGTACACTCAAACACCAATTACGATAGAACCGCCGGCGCATTTGCAGCAAAGTTTGCGGGGGTACGTCATGTATCAAATGTACACAGTTTTCACAGCATTTCTCACAATCTAACGCATTGGTACAGGAATAAATTTCTTATTCACCATTTTATGGTTGATGGTGTTTGTACAAAAGACCTGTTGATAAAAGAAGATAAGATCGACCCCGCAAAAATAACACTGCTGCATCTTGGTCTTGACCCTGAACAAAATAAAAAAGACCCTGAAACCAGAAAACAAATCCGCAATGAGTTTAATATAAAGGATGATGAAATATTAGTTGGCAATGCTGCCAGAATGGTGCCGTTTAAAGGGCAGGAATACCTGATACGCGCATACCCTGAAGTTATGAAAGCTTTTCCCAAAAGCAAACTTATGGTAGTAGGTGATGGCGAATTAAGCGGGATGCTGCATAAACTGGCTGATGAACTTGGAATCAGTGAAAGGACGATCTTTCCTGGATTCCGCAGTGATATAAAATCAATGTATTCAGCTTTTGATATTTACGCGCATACATCTGTTGAAGGCGGCGGCGAGACTTTCCCTTATGCAATGCTGCATGCGCTTGCGCAGGAATTACCTATGGTAATAACCCGTGTTGGCGATATGCCAGCAATGGTTGAAGAGGGAGTAAATGGTTTTGTTCTGGAAGACAAAGATGTAAAAGGTATTTCAGATAAAATAATGCTGCTGTGCGGTAATGAGAAACTAAGAAAAGAAATGGGCAAAAAAAGTTATGAGTTAATGCTTAAGAAATTCACAGTTGATATAATGACCGCCAATATTGAAAAAGTTTACCGGAAAGTACTGAATTAAGATTCGAGGAAATTTAACTTTCCAGCTCTCTGAATTTTTCTAACAACCAGTCTTTGCTGATTGTATCGGTCTCCTCCAGTTTCTTCCTGAACTCTGACGCTTTCACTCTACCTGTGTTTTCCTTCAATTTAACAAGATCAGTCAATAACTTAACGTAGTTGATGTTTACCCGCCTGAAGTCATCATTTATGAGTTCATCGTTTTTCAGGAACTTCCTGTATGTATCTAGCTGGTCTGTCAGTTGATCAATGTGCCCTAAACTATAATAAAGTTTCGACATTAATGATTTAACATTGACCTTATAATATACATTTTCCAGTTTGACATTTTTAAGATAGTCCATTGACTCCTCGTATCTTTGCTGTTTTTCCCTTATTCTTGCCATTGCGTAATTATAAGCGCTTTCTCTGCTATCGGGGTGAAGTTCATTTTTGTATTTATTAATGAACATTTCTCCCCATTCAATTTCGTTCAAAAGTACAGAAGCTGTAATCACACCGGTATAATAGACCGTAGTTACAAAATCATTTTTATGCATTTTAACTATGTCATGCATCACCCTGAATTTCTGTATCTCAAAGTATTCCTTTAATAAATCCGCTCTTCCCTTGTAATGCTGGGTGGTGCAGTATCCGCTGATGAGAACCAGACCGTTATATCTCTCACCTCTTCCAATTGAATTGCCAAGATCCATATATAATGATTTGCATCTGAAAAAATGTTTGTCATCATCAGTTCTCAGAAGCTGTACCTGGCTAACAAGCCCGGTGAGAGACGGCAAGTTTGAATACTTATCATGATTCTTTGCAATATATTCCAATATTTCTTCAAGGAATTCAGGCGAATATTTCATATTCATTACAGTTTCCCTGTTCAACAGGTATCTGTATCTTTTTAATATATGTATGAAGAAGAACCTGATCAGGTTCCCGGATTCCTTCGTGAGGTCGTGTTCGGTTATATCTTTTTTATTAAGCAGGTTTTTTGTTCGGTCATAAAGTATATTTTTTTCTTTTTCAATGAGAAACATATCAAGAAAATATAATTCATCTTCGTGGTCATACTTATTCATCTTTTCCGCCGCTGAATTAAGATTCTTTATTACATGCTTATCCAGGTTTCTGGAATTGAGTTCTTTGATCAAGTGAAGCTGTTCATTTATCCCGTTGGTCTTGTAATTATTATATGCAAGAAAATCTTCAACAAGTTGTGTTAAATTGAACATGATAGTTCTCATAAATCCGTCATTGTATTCAACATTCGGAAAAATTTCGCCGTAAACTTTTTCCTTTTCAAATTTTTCACTTCCTATATCATTAAAATGAAGCCTTATATAATCATAAAGCTTTATTACTGCCTCATTTTTATTGAAATATGGCGAAATGACATAATCACCAAACTCCCTGTATTCCTTTATAGAAAAAGTTTTCAAAATTTCCAGCAAACTGCTTTTTATCATAATAGCCGGTTAAGTTACTTATTAACAATAAATTAAAGTCAATCAAAAACAAATCGATATATCTTTCCAAAAACATCTTTGGTA
>JABFSP010000113.1 GCA_013140565.1 Ignavibacteria bacterium | reverse complement strand
CATCTACAATAAGTTTCACCGAATTCCCGTTCTCTTCGGCTTTGCCTATTAATGTAACAATAGAGTCATCCAGCAGGATCTCCTTGAACTGTTCGTAAGTCTTGGGGAATACAACGCACTCGCCCTGACCCGAAAAATCCTCGAGTGTGAACACAGCGAAACGGTTGCCCTTTTTGCTCATCTTCACTTTCATATCGGTGATAATTCCGCACATCCTTACTCGCTGCAGTTTCGAGAAATCAATTTCTTCTGAATCGACATCTATTACATCACTGAAACGGAACGGGTTAAGGAGGTTTATTTCATCTTCGTAATCGCTCAGCGGGTGAGCGCTTACGTACAAGCCCAGCACTGATTTTTCCAGGGAAAGTTTTTCCCTATCAGACCAGTCTCTGTAATCTTCAGGTAACCTCGAAAATATTACATCCTTTATTTGCTGCTTTTTGCCTGTATCAAATAAATTTGACTGACCCTTGCTTTCGGTCTTCTTTGCAGCGTAGCGGTGAACAGCTGCTTCGTAGTTATCGAAGAACTTTTTCCTGTTCTTATCAAAGCAATCAAATGCACCTGCGTAGATAAGGGCTTCAAGAGTCTTTTTGTTAACAACGCGTGAGTCTACCCGCGAAACAAAATCCACGAAATTTTCAAACTTGCCGGCTTTATCTCTTTCTTTAACAATGTTATCAACTGCCGTTCTGCCTACATTTTTGATTGCCGATAGCCCGAAGAGTATCTGGTTTTCAATTGCGGGATTTATTGTAAATGCTGCGAAGCATTCATTGATATCCGGCAGACTCAATGTGATCTTCATGCGTTTGCATTCATTAATTAGCAGGACCATTTCATCCATATCTTCATGGCGGCAGTTAAGCTGTGCTGTCATGAACTCAAGAGAGTAGTGGGTCTTTAAATATGCAGTATAATATGCAAGTACTGAATATGCGACACTATGCGATTTGTTAAAACCGTAATCAGCGAACTTTAATATTAATTTAAAAATTTCCTTCGCTACTTTTTTGTTATACCCTTTTTCTGCGGCGCCTTTGATGAACTCTTCTTCCTGTTCCTTCATCAGCTTTTCGTCTTTTTTACCCATCGCGCGCCTTACAAGATCGGCTTTGGCGAGTGAGTAACCAGCTATCACGCGGACAAGCTGCATAACCTGCTCCTGGTAGACTATAACGCCATAAGTTTCATTCAGAACAAGCTCCATATCAGGATGAAGGTAAGTAACTTCCTTCCTGCCGTGTTTGCGTTCTATGAACTCAGGTATCAGGTCCATCGGACCCGGTCGGTATAGCGCATTCATTGCAGCAAGGTCGTTGATATCCTTAGGTTTCAGCTTCGCAAGGTATTCACGCATCTTGGGTTTTGAAAACTGGAAGATACCTATGGTATAACCGTTTGCGAAAATCTCGTAAGTTCTTGCGTCATTTAAAGGTAACGAGTCAAGATCAATTTTTATTTTGCGGCGCAATTCAATTAGATCAACTGCCTGCTGAAGAATTTTTAATTCCTTCAGTCCAAGGAAATCCATTTTGATAAGACCCGCATCTTCCAGCATCTTCATGTCATACTGCGTCATGTACTGGTTATCAGATTGCGGAGCTTTGGCGATTGGTACATAATTCGAAATGTCCGATGGCGCTATCACAACCCCGGAAGCGTGCATGCTTACATTCTTATTCAGGTTTTCGAGTACTATCGCGTAATCAAGCAGCTTTTTCTTTTCCTTTGCCTGGTCAAAATACTGTTTGAACTCAGGTATTTCGTTGTAACAATCGGTAAGTGATTTTATCTTACCGAAAACCGAGGGTACGAGCTTTGTAATTTCATTAATTGTATCAAACGGGTAATTCAAAACCCTGCCAACATCTTTCAGTACAGCTTTTGTTTTAAGCTTGTTAAATGTTACTATCTGTGAAACTGAATTTGCACCGTATTTTTGCCGTGAATACTCAATAACCTCATCGCGCTTATCGTCCTGGAAATCGATGTCGATATCAGGCATTGAAACACGCTCGGGATTCAGGAATCTTTCAAACAGCAGGTTATAATCCAGTGGGTTAACATTTGTGATACCAAGCGCGTAGCAGACAAGTGAACCTGCGGCAGAACCTCTTCCGGGTCCGACATAAATGCCGCTGCGTTTAGCATGATTAACAAAATCAGCAACAATAAGGAAGTAACCGGAAAACTTCATTTTCGTGATAACATCAAGCTCAAGGTCAAGCCTTTCAGTCTCAACATTTGTAACGTTCTTTATTTTTTCCCTTAAACCTTCGTGTGATAGTATTCTGAAATAATCATCAAGCGTTTTCGCGCCGGATTCCTTTGGAATAGGGAAGTCAGGCATATGATACACGCCGCGCGGCAGCTCCAGGTTACATTTATCGGCAACTTCCAGTGTCGATTGTATCGCTTCCGGGAAATCCTTGAATATTTTACACATCTCATCGGCTGATTTAAAGTAGACCTGGTCAGTTTCATACCTCAGTTCCTTTTCAAGGTTCTTGCCTTCTTTATCTTTTGAGAGATCCGTGCTTATATAAAGGTAAAGATTATGCGGTATATGGTGCTCGTATTTTATGTAATGAATATCATTGGTGGCAATTGTTTTTAAGCCAAGCTCTTTTGCAAGCGCGGGAACGTGCTCGCGTATCTTTGCCTCAATTGACATGCCATGGTTCTGCATTTCGAGGTAAAAATCTTCCGTGCCGAAAATATCTTTATATATTTCAGCAGCTTCCTTCGCCTGGGCAATATCGCCGCGGGCTATGTGCGATGAAACCACTCCGCCCGCGCATGCCGAAAGGCACACAAGTCCCTTGCTGTAACTGCGCAGTATTTCTGAATCGATCCTGGGTTTATAGTAAAATCCTTCAGTGTGACCGATAGAGCAAAGCTTCACAAGATTCTGGTAACCCTCAAGATCCTTTGCAAGCAGCACCATATGGTCGTAATTTGATTTACGCCCCGAAAGCTTTCCTATGGTTTTACCTGATTTATCCTTGCCAAGCATTGTGTCAGCGGGTTCATCAGCCTTGCCTTTTTGGAATCTTGAGCCTTTGGTCACTATATATACTTCGCAGCCAATGATGGGCTTTACTCCGGCCTTTTTAGCTTTGTTGTAGAACTCCATTGAGCCGTACATCACGCCGTGATCAGTCAGGGCAATAGCGGGCATATTATGCTCCTTAGCGGCGTTAACAAGCCCTTCTATGGTGCAAATGGCATCAAGCAGTGAGTAATGCGAATGGTTATGTAAATGTATGAATTTAGACAATTGTTATTTAAATTCGCAGAAAACGCTTAACAGCGCTTCAAAAAGACTGATGTTTTGTGAGTTGATTGCAAATATACAAAAAATAATTTTCTGTATTTATAGCATTAATATTCCTAATATTTAATTTACATTGAATCTAACATTTTCAATTACTTAATTGCATTATTACTCATAACATTAATTCCAGAATTTATGACTAACTCTACTGAAGATGTAAACAAAATGCCTAAAGGCATTCCCTACATTATAGGCAACGAGCTTGCCGAGCGATTCAGTTATTACGGAATGAAAACCATACTGGTTGTATTTATGACGCAGTATATTATGAACCGCTCTGGTGCTGTTGACCCCATGAGTGATGCCGATGCTACAACCTGGTATCACTATTTTTCAATGGCAAATTACTTCTTCCCCATACTCGGCGCAATACTCTCCGATGTGCTTTGGGGCAAATACAAAACCATAATGACCCTTTCCATTGTATATGTACTGGGCCACGTTGCGCTTGCTGTTGATGATACAAGGCTTGGGCTATCGATCGGTTTAACGCTCATAGCAATGGGCTCAGGCGGTATAAAACCTTGTGTTTCCGCCCACGTTGGTGATCAGTTCACAAGAGCAAAAAAACACTTACTCGAAAAAATATTCGGTTATTTTTATTTTTCAGTAAATCTCGGAGCCGCGGCATCATCACTGCTAACGCCTGTATTGCTGGATACTTACGGACCGCATATTGCATTCGGCGTACCCGGCTTTTTAATGCTTGTAGCAACCATGGTATTCTACATGGGAAGGAAAGTATTTATTGCTGTACCACCGGTAGGGTGGAAGCAGTATAAAAGCGATATATTTTCCAAAC
>JABFSP010000400.1 GCA_013140565.1 Ignavibacteria bacterium | reverse complement strand
GTATTATCACAAAGTTATTGCTCCAATTGATCTTTTTAATGACGAATGGGCAGGTGTTTTCAAGGTTTTAAACCTGGATGCAGTATCTACTGTACAATTCAGATTCCTGGTGCCGCTTTTGATCGGTTTATTTTACTACACATTTCACCTCTCTCCGCATGCACTTATGTGGTTTTTGACTGTAGTATTTATATATCTCACATTCCTTGCGTATTACAGAATCATTTGTATATATTTCAAGAACGAACTATTTAACTCTTTAGTGGCAGTGATGATCATATATCCGCTTACATGGAATTTAATTGCTATAAACAAAATATTTTCATTTACTGATACAGCGTCAGTTTTTTTTATGACGATCTCGATCTATCTGGTATTGACACGAAATTATAAGTTACTCTTTCCGGTATTTTTTCTGGGAGCGCTTAATCATTATTCAATTGGTTTCATTATTCCGGTTTTTCTGTTGTTTAACTACAGATCAATTTTTACAGCCAGAATTCTGAAGTATACGGGGGTTTTGTTTTCTCTATATGCCGGGTATTTTATAATCGCAAAGTTGCTGCTTCCTGAGCCGCCCGCTGAAAAGGAGTTTGGGTTTCTCTTGATAGATTTTGAGAGAAATTTTACGCATCTTAAGATTTCTCCGAATCACATTCTGTTAAGAGATATATTGTTTAATTTTGGAGGAATACACATATTTACTTTGTTGTTTTATTTTTCACCGGTGTGGAAAAAAATTAAAAAAGAATACACTATATATAACTTAGCGATATTGATTTTCGTATCTATGACATTAACTGGCTTTGGATTGTTTTCTGAAGAACTTCGTTGTTATGTTCCAATACTGCCTTTTTTAATGATACCGGCAATGATTTTTTTGTCTCAGTTTGCACCGGATCTAATGCCTTTAAGGGCAGAAGTGCTTGCAAAAAAAGAGTATACTTCTGCAAGGCATGCTATTCTCACGAATTAATGCTGTCCCCAAATGGAATTACTTATAAATTGCTGAATTTTTGGCGGGGGTGATGCTAAACGTAATTAATAGCGACGGTTTTATTTTATTAATACCATTTTCCTCGTAATGGTGATCTTCCCGGTGATTAACTGATAATAATATATCCCACTGGGAAAATCAGCTGCATCCCACTTTACTTCATGATCCCCTGTTGACCTTGCTTCATTTTATAATATTGCAGATACTTCACTCAATGAGTTATAAATTGTGATCATAACATTTGTTTGCTGCGAAATATTGAATCCTATTTCTGATACCGGATTAAACGGATTCGGGAAATGAAAAGCAGCAAAACGAAAGAATTAGAAATAATGTTTTCACAGTTTAAACTATATTGTAATCGATTTTCAGTTATATTCAAAATTATCTTAATAAATTCATTAATAATAGAGTTAGGGTAACAGAACAATTTTATATCTTTTAAATGAGTATCAAAATTATTAAATTTGTAATTCCATAGGCAAAATGTACTGAAAAGTGAGTAATTTTGCAGTTTTTTGCGGGAGTGGCGAAATGGCAGACGCACCATCTTGAGGGGGTGGCGCTCACAAGGCATGGGGGTTCAAGTCCCCCCTCCCGCACGAAGCATAATTGAAGAAGGGGAAAATATGGCTTAAGCAATGAAGACTGTTTCTCCTTTTTTTGTTACATACATTCAAATTATTTAGGGGACTGTGCTTACTGTTAAAATAGATCAAGCCATTGTAGGTATTTTAATTTAAAAAGTTTTAAGCATAAATTATGGAAGAAAAATTGTTGGATTTTATCAGGAATGAGTTCCTGGAAGACCCGGAAACTGAATTGAACGCTGCTACAAAACTCATTTCTGCAGGATTAATTGATTCCTTCTCTTTAGTTTCACTGCAGGTTTTTATTGCCAAAGAATTCGGTAAAAACATCCCTGCGCCAAAGATCACTGCTGAAACATTTGATACAGTTAATAAGATGATAGAAGTTATAAATAAGTTTTAATAAATAATTATTATGGTAATTAGTTACTTATTCTTTGGGTTACTTGCAATTACCGCTATAATTTATTGGTTCACCTCAAATCAAAAAATCCGCAATTACATCCTTTCAGCATCCAGTCTTTTCTTCATAGGTTTTTATGATTCCAATGCGCTGATAGTTGTATTATCACTTACTGTATTCACATACTTTTTTGGATACCTTATAAAGTATAAGGATAAGAAAGGTTTGTATCTTTTTGCAGGTATAAGTTCTATAATATTGCTTTTGGTCATTTTCAAGTATCTCGGGTTCCTTGAAAAGACACTAAATGATATTATTGCATATTTCAGTTTCAACTCCGGTATCAGGACAATTATGATCATCCCTCCGTTGGGTATTTCTTACATTACTTTTAAGCATATCAGCTATTTAACAGATATCAAATGGAAAATAACGGAAAATGGGAGCTTTGGAGAATTTCTCTGCTACTCATCTCTTTTTACGATCTATACTGCCGGCCCGATAGAAAGGTTTGAAAAATTTAGGCCACAGATACAAAATCGTATTGAATATTCAGGTGCGTTCATAGGGCAATCATTCGGCAGGATAACAATTGGATTTTTTAAAAAGCTGGTGATTGCTGACTGGATTGCTCACTTCGCAAATCCGGTTCTGAATAATCAAGCTGAGTATCCTCCGCTGATTGTTTTAGCCGCGTTGTTAGGATTTTCTATACAGATATATATGGATTTTTCGGGGTACAGTGATATTGCAATCGGTGCATCTATGCTTTTTGGATTGAAGATCATGGAAAACTTCAATTACCCGTATTTTGTTTCAAACATCAGCCAGTTCTGGAGAAATTGGCATATATCACTTTCAGATTGGTTAAGAGATTATTTATTCTTTCCGCTAAGTAAGGTAAGTTCTAAAAAGATATGGACTGTTTTTTTTGTACCAATTATAGTTATGGGAATATGTGGTTTTTGGCATGGGGCTGAATGGCACTTTGCGATGTGGGGTGTTTGGCACGGAGCAGGTTTGTCATTTTATCAGGTTTGGCTGATGTACAAACGAAAAAATAAGAAACTCTCTGCTTTAGCTCAAAAAGAATGGTTTAATTTTGCAAGTATTGTTCTCACGTTTCTTTATGTGACCCTGGGATGGTGGTTTTTTATATGAAAAAACTCTCACTTATACTACTTTCTGTTATTTTCGCATTCTTTCTCACAGAGATAATTATCCGCTATATTATTAAGTATCCCGATTACGGCGTTGAATCAAGCATTTTGGGTGTTCCCTACAGCGGCAAGGAATTTACGTACAAGCCCTATTCGAAATACTGGAATGTAGAAGGCGGAAACAACGTTTTTTCTAGGAACAATGCCGGTTTTAACGGGATTGATATTAAACCCGGAACGGATTTTCCAAAAATTTTTGTTCTTGGTAATTCTTTTATAAAAGCCTCAGAAATTCCACCTGATAAGATTGCAACTTCGATCTTTAATAAAAAACTCTCTGAAGAAGGCAGCAATTTTCAAGTTGTGAATATGGGGTTTTACGCCCATGATCCTTATCAGTTATATTTCTTATCACAGTATTTCAGGACTAAATATCAACCGGAAGCAGTTGTATTGGTTATTGAAAGGGACTATGGTGCATGGCTTGGGGGCCACCCTCAGCCGTTGAATTTTAATTTGCCCGCTGATTTCGGGAATAATGAAACAGGACTTAAATTTAAACTGCCCACTTTGTTCAGGAATAGTTCCGCTTTTATCAATCTGCTTGCAAGCGCAATTAAACTTTCCAGAGGCGGAAATAATGAAAGTTTCACTGACGTAAGTGCAGATGAAAATAACCTGCTTACAAATGATATAAAATGGCTGCCAGAAGAATTAAAGACCACTATCCTTGAATTTAAAAAGTCATACGGTGAGAAATTTATACTGGTATCTATAATGCCAAAAGAATCATTGAATAACGAGCTTGCTGAGTTCTGCGGTAAGAATGATATCAATTGCTATACAGATATGGAAGTAATGACAAAACAAAACAGGCTCAATCAAAACGGTCATTTAAACGAATTGGGTAATAAACTATTGGGAGAAAAACTATATGAATATTTTAAAAAACATTTACACAAAAGTAAATAATACAGTATTACTGAAGTATACCATACTGTT
>JABFSP010000045.1 GCA_013140565.1 Ignavibacteria bacterium | reverse complement strand
GTTCATGCATCGCCTTTTGAACCTTCCGCTTACAGTTATGTATTAGATGAAGAAACCGCTTCGGCAAATTTTAATGCTTTCAAAGAAAGAATTTGTTTCATTGGCTACTCTCACAGACCCGTTATATTTGAAAGCTCTGACTCCGGAGTAAAAATTATTCCTGAAGGAAAACTGAATGAAAATAGCCGCTATATCATAAATGTTGGCAGTGTGGGTCAGCCTCGTGATGGAAATAATAAGTTATCATTCGGTTTATTTAATACCGAAAACTTCATCTATTCTAATGTAAGAGTAGATTATGACAGAGTTTCTGCCAGCATAAAAATATACAAAGAAGATCTCCCTGTATCTTTAGCTCAGCGCATTTTGGCAGGTATATGAAATACCTGATAAGCTGCAGTTCAATACCTGCTTTTTCTCCCGTGGTTTAAGCTAACTATAATAATATCATAACTTTACTTTATGATTACAATCATATCAACCGTTGATATATATCATTTGGTACAATAATACTTAGGCTTAATTTTGTATAGTAAGTAAAGTTAAGATGAATACGCAAATGAAAAATCTGGTAATTCTGGGAGCAGGCACTGCGGGTACAATGATGCTCAATAAACTTCATAAAGCGCTTGATCTAAGCCAGTGGAGACTTACTATTGTTGATAATGAAAAAACGCATTACTACCAGCCCGGTTTTCTATTCATTCCGTTCGGGGTTTACAGTGAATCTGACGTAGTTAAACCAAAAGTAAAGTTCTTCCCTGAGGGAATGAACATGATAAATTCCGAAATTTGGAAAGTAATACCTGAATACAATAAGGTTCACCTTGATAACGGCATTACCCTTGATTACGATATACTTATAATTGCTACGGGTTCAAAACTCGCCCCGGAAGAAACCGAAGGTTTGACAGGTAAATTATGGAAGAAAGATATTTTCGATTTTTATACACTTGATGGCGCGAAAGCTCTTGCAGAAAAATTCAAAACATGGGATGGCGGCAAACTTGTGATTAATATTACCGAAATGCCCATTAAGTGTCCCGTTGCTCCGCTTGAATTCGCTTTCCTTGCAGATGCATTTTTTGAAGATAGAGGTATCCGCGAAAAAGTGCATATTCAGTATGTTACTCCACTTGCAGAAGCTTTCACAAAACATAAATGCGCCGAAGTGCTTGGACATTTCCTTGAAGATAAAGGTATTGAGCTTGTTGCGGAATTTAACACCGGCAGAATTGATAATGAAGAAAAAAAACTTATTTCATGGGATGAACGGGAAATAGAGTTTGATCTGCTGGTTACTGTTCCTACCAATAAGGGAGCTGACTATATTGATGTTTCAGGGCTTGGGGATGAATTGAATTTTGTACCGACCGATAAACACACACTTCAGTCTGTTGCCCACAAAAACATATTTGTTATAGGTGATGCCACCAATATTCCCGCAAGCAAAGCGGGTTCGGTCGCTCATTTTGAATCAGAGATACTTACTGAAAATATTTTACATTATATCAACGCCAGGCCGCTTGCAGCAAGGTTTGATGGCCATGCAAACTGTTTTATTGAATCAGGCCGCGGCAAGGCGTTTTTAATTGATTTTAATTATGATGTTGAACCAATGCCGGGGAATTTCCCGCTGGAGCATATGGGACCATTTTCGCTTCTAAAAGAAACAAGAATGAATCATCTGGGTAAATTAATGTTCAGGTGGGCTTACTGGAATGTTTTGCTCAAAGGGAAAGAGCTGCCTGTTGGCCCGCATATGTCATTAAAAGGAAAGATCCTGGACGATATATACAGATCAAATGATTTTATTACAGATGAGCAGCAAATAACAAAACTCTCGGGAGGAATTTAAAAATGTCAGCAGCAGTTGCAGAAAAAGTTATTCTCGGTAAAACACTGGCTATAGATGCAGATGGTAATTTAGTAAATTTATCAGACTGGAACGAAGATATTGCAAATGAACTTGCAAAAGAAGAAGGCATTGAAGTACTTAACGCAAAACACTGGCAGGTAATCAATTACATGCGCAAAGTATTCACCGAAACCGGTGATGCACCTTCTATTCGCAAACTTACAAAAGAAAGCGGTGTAGATACTAAAGA
The DNA here is from genome assembly GCA_013140565.1 of Ignavibacteria bacterium. Taxonomy (GTDB): domain Bacteria; phylum Bacteroidota; class Ignavibacteria; order Tepidaquicellales; family OLB5; genus OLB5. The sequence continues at coordinate 14,198 of JABFSP010000045.1, read as the reverse complement.
GCTGTACGCATTATTCCCAAAGGGACCGGCAAAAAAAGCAGCGCGCATTGCAGGTTTGCCTAAACCCAAGGGATGCATTTAAACAATTAACAATTGTCAATGAGCAATTAGCAATAAAAAGCAAAAGGCAAAAATAAAAAAGCAGAAGCAACATCAATTGAAAAAAGCAGGAAAATTCAGGTGTTAAAATGTCAGAAGAAAATAATTACGAACCGATAAAAAAAGTATCAATTATTGTTTCCAAAGGATCGCTTGAGGGTGTTTACCCCGGATTAATTATGGCAAACGGTGCAAGGATGGAAGGCATTGAAGCGAATTTGTTCTTTACGTTTTTCGGGATGGAAGCCATCATAGATAAAAAGATGGATCATATTAAAGTAGCTACTGTCGGAAATCCCGCAATGCATATGCCAACCTTGATTGGCTCACTGCCCGGAATGAGCGCGCTTGCAACGCACATGATGGAAAAAGAAATGGAAAAAATTGATATACCACCGGTAAGGGAATTCCTCGGGATGATACATGATGCAGGCTGTAATATTTATGCCTGCAAGGCTTCAGTTGATATGTTCCATTTAAAGAAAGAAGATTTTTGCAGCCAGGTTGATGAAGTAATTACAGTGGGAGAGTTTTACGAAAAATCAGCAGGCGCAAGTATAATATTTACATGATTTTAAGTATTAATTGCTGTGGTCTTAATTGTTACAGCAATATAGTACAAAGTGCACTAACAGCTAACGTATTTACGGTGTATTTTTGTACATGAAAACAAATTGCAATCCGGCCTTTATAGCGCTCTTTTAATAAATAATAGAATTATTTCTCAGAACACGGGTTTGCATATCAAGATTTTTAAACTTTTACTTAACTAATTATATTATGATTATGAACTCCTTATTCAGATTTTTAGCCCTTTTGATCTTTACATTTTCACTGCTTACATCAGTGGTATTAGCGCAGCAGGAAGATGATCCCGACAATCCGAGAACCTGGAAATACTTTAAAATATATGCAAGGGCTGATGATGACAGTATTTTCATTACCGGGCAGGATGATATGGGAATTGAACCCAAGCTTGAAAGTTATACCATTGTGGTGAATCTTATGGATGGTAACTCCCAGAACCAGTTTGTAGTGCTTGGTGATGAAGCAGACCCTTCGGCTCAAAGGTACGCGTGGAGCCAGCTTTCAAAAAAAGTGCAGGATGGTCTTATCAACTGGACAGGTACCAACAAAGAAAACATGAACTCAAAGCGTCTGGATTACGCGAGTGTATTTTTAGATGTAATAAGACAGATAAAGATAAAGGAATTAGTTGCACCCCCAAAAAGAGAAAGAACTATCAGAAGCACAACAGCGTATATAAATCCATACTTTCAGCTCTTTGGCGGCGAGAGGCTCGGCATTCCGCTTAAAAGATCGATTGGATTCACTTTTGGGATAGGCAACAAATACAGCGCGCCTTTTGAGAGTGATTTGGTCAGCATAGGTATGAATATAATTGGTGTTAACATAAGTTATAATACAACAATAGATAATCTGAACACTCACACAATTGATAAAGCTGCCGGTGATAATTACCCATGGAAGCAGTACAATAATATTTTTTCACCGCTCAGGGCAATTGAGCTGAGCTACGTAATACCGCTTGGAAATTTTCTGGAAGTTGGTGTGTTAAGCGATATTAAGTATGGCGGCTATTCAACTTCAGCTTTAGGACCGCAGTATAAGTTCTACGAAAATGGTGATACAACAAAACAGCTGCCTAACAATGTGCTTAAAGGCACATATCTGAATGTGGAGTTCCGTTACCCGTTCAGGATGTTCGGTTCAACGCGTTCGCAGGTGTATGTTGCATACTATGCCAACGAAACAAACATCGGGCTTATCACCCGTGAAAGCAGGCTGGCTGGTGCGGTGTTCGATTTCAGAACGAATATTACACTGCAAAAGATAAGAAACTTTCAGATATTGCTTGAAATAATGGTATCAAATATAGGTGAAGGCTTCGCGCTTAACTCTTTTGCATTCGGACCATCAATCAGACTTTCAAAAACTGAAAGCGGCAGGTTTGGCGTTATTACCGCATTTGTAAATGCGAGGTTTAAGCTTGGCGATTTCTTTGATGAGCGCGAAAAGAAGTGAAAAAATGATTATTAAGATTCAATAAAACATATTGTACAATTTATTACATTATATAGTTACAGGAGAAAATGGCTGTGTTAAACAAAATTAAAGAACAATCGAACAAAACTAAGGAAAAATACTCGCAAAAGTATGTTACCCCGGAAGAAGCAGTAAGAGTTATAAAATCAAATGACAGGATATATATCCAGTCAGGGTGCGCTTACCCGCAAAAGCTGGTTGAGGCAATGGCAGAACGCGCCCCGGAACTGAACAATGTAGAAATATGCCATCTAATGGTTTTTGGAGAAGCACCGTACATGAAACCCGAAATGGAAGGTCATTTCAGGCATAACGGATTTTTCCTTGGCGGAAATACGAGAAAGCATGTTAATGCCGGTAAAGCTGATTTTATGCCGATATTTCTTTCTGAAATTCCGAATTTGATAAAACATGATACAAAACATAAGGTTGATGTAGTTTTCATTCAGGTTTCACCTCCGGATATGCATGGATTCTGCAGTATGGGTGTTGCAGTTGACTGCACCAAGGCCGCTGTGCATGTTGCAAAATATGTGATTGCGCAGATAAACCCAATGATGCCCAGAGTTCACGGTGATAGTTTTATTCACATAAATGATATTGATTTCGCGTTTGAATTCGAACAGCCGCTGCAGGAACTGCCCGGTATGCACGCCGAAAAAGACCCTGAAGAAGTGAAGATATTTGAAAAGATCGGGCAGAATATTGCTGATCTTATTGAAGATGGTTCAACCCTGCAAATGGGTATTGGAGCTATTCCTGATGCAGTTCTTGCCAGACTTACAGACAGAAAAGATCTTGGTATTCACACAGAAATGTTCAGCGATGGTGCTATACCGCTTATTGAAAGCGGCGTAATTAACTGTGATAAAAAAACACTGCTTCGCGGAAAGATGGTTACATCATTTGTACTTGGCTCTCACAAGCTGTTTGAATATATCCATGAAAATCCGTTTGTTGAAATGAGAACCACGGAGTTCGTAAACGATCCGTTTACAATAGCAAGAAATGATAAGATGATAGCAATAAATTCCTGTTTACAGGTTGATATGACCGGACAGGTTTGCTCTGATTCAATTGGTTATAATTTTTACAGCGGTTTTGGAGGTCAGGTTGATTTTATCCGCGGCGCGGCGCGCTCTAAAGGCGGCAAGCCTATTATAGCTCTTCAGTCAACCGCAAAAAAAGGTTCAATATCACGTATAGTACCGCACCTTGATGAGGGTGCCGGTGTTACTACTTCTCGCGGTGACGTACATTGGGTAGTTACCGAGTATGGCGCTGTTGACCTGCACGGAATGAATGTAAGAGAAAGAGTGAATGCTTTGATCAGCATTGCTCATCCCAAGTTCCGTGAAGAAATTGAAAGAGCCGCAAAAGAAAGAAAATTTATATAAGCGAATTTTAATTTAGAGTACGCATAAAAAAATTATACTGGAAGTTTATTAATGACAAAAACAGCAAGAGTTGACTGGATCGATGGATTCAAACTAAATGGCACAACCGATAGCGGCAAAACAGTTCTGATGGATACAGGTGAAAATGCCATCGCTGCTTCGCCAGCGCAGCTTTTGCTTCAGGCATTGGCAGGATGCACTATGATGGATTGTGTTTTGATAATCGGCAAATCACGCAAAAAGATCGATAAATTCTGGGTCGATGTTGCGGCTGAAGAATCAGGCGGTCATCCGAATATTTTCAATAAGATACATGTAACCTATAATTTCATCGGCAGCGAGCTTGATGATGAAGTCATTAAGAGAGCTATCAGTCTTTCAGAAGAAAAATACTGCAGGGTGCATGCAATGTTAAGTAAATCATCTGAAATTTCATCTTCATATAATCTGAATAAATGAACATTAAATTAATCAATAAGGTTAAGGTTTAGTGAAGAGGAATAAGAAGTATATAAATACCGAAAGGTAAACACAGCCAGCCCCCGTATTATCCTGATTTTTGGATGTTTCGGGGGCTTTTTTCTTAACGAAAACTTAATATAAACCTTACAGTACTTTAACGGCTTAACTATAATTTTACATTAATTATTAAGAATTTAACATAAAACAAACAATTTAACAGCAAATGAAAAAAATACTAGTACTAATTTTAGTTTTCCTGATGGCAGGCTCAGCAATATATTCACAGGATAAGAAACCGGTTGAAAAAGGCGGAAAGGTTTGGGGTTATGTTTTCGGTGATTATTTCTTTAAAGCTTCCGGTGATTCCACCGGCAGCGGAACGCAATATTCTTCATACGGAAATTCATACCAGGGATTTGAAATAAGACGCGCTTACCTTGGTTATGATTACACATTCAACGATAAATTCTCCTCACAGATTCTCCTTGAAGGAAATGATAAGATACTCACAAGTACACGGCTTGGGTTGTTCATAAAAACAGCGTTTGTGGAATGGAAAGCGTTCGATAAGGTAAGTTTTGCAATAGGACTTGTACCAACTCCTACATGGAGCTGGGCATTGAACGAAAAAGCATGGAATTACAGGCAGGTTGAAAAAACCATTGTTGATATGCGCGGTTTTGGAAACGCAAGTGACCTTGGTGTATCAGCACGCGGCAAGTTTGATAAAGCAGGAAACTATGGGTTCGGATTAATGATAGGTAACGGCAACGGGCAAAAACCTGAGATAAATAAGTTTAAGAAGTATTACGGTACTTTATTCGCAAAGCCTGTTAAAGGATTGCAGATGGAAGTTTATGGAGACTATGAACCCGCAGCAGATGATAAAAATAAAACTACATTAAGAGGATTTGCCGGATATACATACGAAAAATTTAATTTTGGTGTTGAAGTATTTCAGCAAACCCAGAAGAACGCAGGCGGAAAAGATATTGACGCTGTTCCGTTCGGGGTAAGCGGTTTTGTTTGGGGTAATCTTTTGGGAAGGGAAAACATTCCAATTTTGAATGTGTTTGCAAGATATGATATGTACAACCCGGATACAAAGAATGATTCAACAGGCTACAAAGAGAACTTTATTACTGTTGGGCTTGATTACATGCCGATCGATAATGTTCATTTCATGCCGAATGTTTGGGTGAATTCATACTCAGCGAAAAATTCCTCAGCAACAGAGCGTAAAGCTGATGTTGTTGCCAGAATGTCATTCTTTTTTGTTTTTAAATAAACATCAGAAAATAATTTTTGTTTAAGGAGCCAACAGGCTCCTTTTTTTATACTTTGACTTAAGTCAATTACAAAAATATCAAAATTTGTTAACTTAGTAATAAACAAAAAGCATAATTCACTTGTTATTTCTTAAAAAAATGAGAATTTTTGATAAATAATTACTATTAATGGTAAAGATTTACCTTTTCTTATCTATATTTATCGGTATCGCGGCAGGGATAGGATCGGCAACATTCTATTACGCTAAAGGATATTCATACATGCAGGATGACCCTGCGGCATGCGATAACTGCCACATTATGGATGACCAGTTCAACGGCTGGCAGCGGGCTTCGCACCGCTCGGTGGCTACATGCAATGATTGCCATACCCCAAAAGATTTTACAGGCAAGTGGTTCACTAAAGCGTTAAACGGGTGGAACCACAGCTATGCTTTTACAACAGGCGATTTTCATGAACCCATACAGGTAAACCAAAGGAACAGAGATGTACTGGAAGCTAACTGCAGATACTGCCACAGTACGATGGTATCAGGCATAACTTTCCACGAAACCGAAAATACGAAAATTCAGTGTACATCGTGCCACAGAAGTGTTGGGCACATGAAATAGAAACAAAATATCAAATATCAAAATCCAAATGTCAAAAATTATCAAAAAATAAATATACAATTATATAATGGCGAACCCGATAAATAAAAAATATTTCCTCATCTTTTTCATTACAGCATTGGTAACGGTTGGTATTACGCTTTTACTGATTAATGTATTTGAAAAGAAGCAGGAAGCGAACCTGTATCCATCGGTATTTAAGCCGGTTGGTGACCATGAAACAGATCCCAAAGTGTGGGGCGAGAACTTTCCATATGAATACGATACATATTTAATGACCCAGACAAATGAGGGTCCTACATACCACGGCGGCAGCGATAATTACCAGAAGCTGGATAAATACCCCGTACTGAAAACACTTTTTGCCGGTTACCCGTTTAGTAAAGATTACCGCGAAGAACGTGGTCATTATTGGGCAATAACGGATGTTAAAGAAACAAAGAGAGTAAATGATAAAACCCCGAACACTTGCATAAGCTGCAAAAGCTCGCAGGTGCTGGTTGATGTAGAAAAAATGGGAACAGAAGCTTTCTACAAAGCAATGTTCAAAGATGTTGGAGCGCATTATGATAAAGGCATTGGCTGCCTTGATTGCCACAATCCCAAAACAATGGAGTTGCGTGTAAGCCGCCCGGGATTCATTGAAGCTATGCAGCGCAGGGGAATTGACGTCACCAAAGCTACCCGCGAGCAGATGAGAAGTTATGTATGCGGGCAATGCCATGTTGAGTATTATTTTAAAGGTGAAGGAAAGTATTTAACTTTCCCCTGGGATAAAGGTTTAAGTGTTGACAGTATTGAAGCATATTATGATGAGTATGGATTTAAGGATTGGGATCATGAAACATCGGGTGCGCCGATGATAAAAATGCAGCACCCTGAGTTTGAAACATGGTCAACCGGTATTCACGCAAAAAGCGGAGTTACATGTGTTGATTGCCATATGCCGTATGAAAGACAGGGTTCTGTGAAAGTTACAAATCACTGGATTAAGAGTCCGTTGCGCAATATTAACAATGCGTGTCAGACATGCCATAAATGGAGCGAACAGGAACTATCAAACAGGGTTAAAACAATACAGGATAGAGTATATGAGCAAATGATGAGATCGGAAACGGCTATTGTTGATGCGATCAATGCTATTAAGGCGGCAAAAGATGCAGGGGCTACCGATGAGCAGCTTAAAGAAGCAAGGAAACTTCACAGGCGGGCGCAGTTAAGATGGGATTTCGTTGCAGCTGAAAATTCCATGGGATTTCACTCACCCCAGGAAACACTTAAAACACTCGGCAATGCAATCGATTATGCCAGGCAATCTCAGCTTGCAGCAGAAAAGCTGATGAAAAATGTTGCAGCAAAGTAAAGTAAGCTGATATAAGTAAATTGAAATCAAAAGGGAGCAGATGCTCCCTTTTTGATAAATAGCCTTTTTTTGCGATAACATTATGACTAATATTTAGTTAATTTTGTAGCGGAACTCTAATTAACGGAGGAAGAACTATGGTTGAAATTAACACAGTATATGAAGGCGGTCTGCACTGCAAAGCTGTGCATAAACCAAGCGGAGTAACTATAGAAACTGACGCACCGGTTGATAACCGCGGTAAAGGTGAGAGTTTTTCACCAACTGATTTGCTGGCAACATCACTTGCCGTTTGTTATTTAACTACGATGGGTATTGCCGCTGAAGACAGGGAAATAAATATGAAGGGCGCAACCTGCAGAATTGAAAAACATATGAGCAGTGACTCACCCCGAAGGGTAGTGAGACTTGTTGCCGAAATCAATTTTCCGGCCGGAATTCCATTTGATAAACGCGGCATTCTGGAAGCAGTAGCACTGCACTGCCCGGTATCAAAAAGCCTTAGTGCTGATATTGATGTTGACCTGAAACTCCATTTCCCCGATGGGCAGGATATGGAAGAGCATACGCATCATTAATATTCAATAAATAGAATTTCACGATAAGTTTATTGAAAGAAAAGTTCGCAAACAATAGCAGGAATATTGTTCAGTATCTCATTAGCTATAATGAACTGAAGGGTATTCCCGTAATATTTATACCGGGTGCGCTGGTAAACGCAGAAGAATTTTATGAAGATATTAAAGATAACCTGGATTTTCCTGCTATTATCATAAGTCACAGGGGATTAGGCAAAAGCAGTACACCCTTGCATGGATATTCAAAAGAGCATTTAGTTTCTGATATCAGAGCAGTAGTTCTTGAAGAGAAACTTGGTAAATTCTTCATTGCCGGGCATTCGTTTGGTACATCTATTGCTTCAGCATATGCCGTAAAATATCCCGATGAAGTGAAAGGATTGATTCTGGGTGATTATCCTACGGGTTATCCTGCATACCCCGCAGAATGGGCTGAGAAAATTATTAGCAATCGCCCGGAGGCAAATAAAACTCTTGTGAGTGGACTTCAAAAAGAAAGCAAACATGAAATGTTTTTGGATGAACTTGCGAAGTTGAAAGTGAAACTGCTCATATTGAAGGGAAGCAATGATGATTCTCTCTTGAGTGAAAAAATGACCGGGAAGATCAAGGCAGCAATTCCCGATGCCGAATTGAAAATAATCAGCAATTGCGGTCACGAGTTGTTTGGTGAGAATCCGAAGGAAAGTCTGCAGGCAATAGAGGGTTTTATTTCAAACAAATGATCAGGAGGATCTGTAAATAAGTTTACCCTGCGAATTAGAATTTGTTATTCAAACAAAGCTGAAAATTTTCTTTCAAGTTGTGCCGGAATATTTTCGTTTAATTCAGTTTTGTAAAGGGATCTGAGCTCTGATAGTTTTTCTTTTGCCCGCACAGACTTTCCTGACCTGTACAGCGAGCTAATTGAAATAACGTTCGCAGTTTCGTTAAAGGGCTCTGACTGCAGCAGTTTCTCAGAATAAATTTCTGCTTCTTCGTAATCATCAGCCTGGAATAGATTTGTCAAAAGTATTTCACATGCCTTAATAAATTTAGTTCTGAATTCAGACCTGACCTGTTCACACCACGGTTCATAAAATCCCTCAAGGGCTTCGCCCTTATACAAATTTACCGCAATTTTCAGCAAATCCGTTTTTACTGATGTATCTCCAGTGGCGGATACTTTTTCCAGGAGTCTTTCAAATTCAGAAGCATCAGAAAATATTGAAATACCCGGCGCAATCTTCAGTTGTTTGCCTTCATAAACGATATACTGCCTTTCTGACGTTTCATTCCCGGTATTTGATGCTGACTTAAGCGCGGATCTTATATTGGATATTGCCTGGTGAAATAAATTATCAGAATTTTCAATTGAGGACTCCCTGAAGAAAAGGTCTATAATCCTGTCTTTGCTTAAATGATTGCCCCGGTTGAGCAGAAGACAGCAAAGGATCAGCTTTCTTTTTTTCCTTTTCCACAGGCTTTCAGCAACCGGTTCATTTTTCACAAAAAACTCAACCCCGCCGAATATATTCATTTTAATATCGTAGTTTCCGTCTATAAAATTTTTAAGATGAGTTCTGTATTCATTATTTATCCACCCGGATTCTGATAACTCAAGGATATTTAGCCTTATGCTGCGTATAATATTTCTGTGAATTGAAGAACTATCGGGCATTGTAAATAATTTATCAGAAAAGAGGTATTCTCTCAAAAGGAATGAATTGTATTCCTTTTCTGATGCAAGCTCAAGTGTCTTTTCAAAATATTTCGCGGCAGTATCCGTATTGCCTCTTTCATGATAGTAAGCTGCAAGGTAATAGCCGGCAATGGTCTTATCATAGTTTGAATTTATCGCATCCAGATATGTATAAGCTCTTAGTAATTTTGTTTCTGTATCTTCTGTTAATTCCTGTTTTATTTTACTAACCGCTATAAGCAGTGAAAGCAGGATCTCATCCGCTTCATTGGATTCATCAATGAATTTGCGCGAGAGATGGTAGAATTCAATGGCTTTTACAGGGTTACCTGAATAATAGCTGCATTCACCCAGGAACTGGTAACTTAGGAAAATATAATTACTGCTGTTTGATCTGAGTGCCATTTCTTTAATTTCACCTGCTATTTTCAGACCCGAATTATAGTCTCCCATTTCAAACCAAAGCGCGTATTCTGACATTTTGACGATAAGTTCAAAGATCGGGGTCCTGAATTTTGTAAGCAATTCTTTTGATTTAATAAGGGAATCCCACGCGCCTGTAAATTTGCCTGAGCGGGAATAAAGTACGGTCAAATTACCTAAGATAACTATTTTTTTAAACAGCCCGTTGGTCTTATTTAGCGCGAGCTCGTAATAATGGTGTGACTGTACGAAATCACCTTTAATTATTTTTATATTGCCAAGCATGCTGTAAATATCATGCTCAAGCTCTGTGCTGGGTTCTGTGCCGCATATCGTTAGGGCTTTTGCAAGGTAAGATTCAGATATATCAGGTTTATTTATATTAAAATACGCGTTCCCCAGCAAGTGGTAGGTTTTTGCATTTTCGAGCGGTGAAGCCTTTTCTGATAGAACATTATTCAGAATTTCTATTGCTTCATTTATCCTTCCTTTGCCAAGGGTCAGAAGAATTTCAGCTTTTAAATGCGCGCATGAAATAAAAAATTTAAGTTCAGGCTCAGTTTCATCAATTTCTATGGCTCTGTTCAGCGATACTAGCGCTTCTTCTATACTTCCTTTGTAGTATTTCAGCAGGATCCCCCTGTAGAAGTGGAGGTATTTATCCCGATCGCTGAACTGGCCGCTGAATGCTGATACATAATTCCATAATTTTTCAAAATTGCTTTGCTGGAAATTATCCCTGAAAATTTCCTTCAGGATATTCAGGGCTGTTTCCTCTTTGCCGGCCAGAAGGTAAAACTCAAATGCAGCTTCACCTGAGCCATTACTATAATAGAGTTTTGCAATATCCCCGTACAGTTCCTGAAGCTGCATACCCGGTAAAGCTGCGGCTTTTTCCTTTAGAAATCCGCGAAACAACTGGTTATAACTATATTTTACAGCTGTCGGGTTGTTGCTCTCCGTATTTCTTACAGTTTCAATAAATATATTTCTGCCTGATAAATGATCAATTATCCTTTGACTTTCAGTCATGTTTAGTAATTGATCGCAGAACCCTGCATCAAATACCTCGAGGAAGGATGTCTTCAGCAGGAAATCCCTGATATCATCTGCAAGAAGAGCGAGCACTTCCTCGGCAAAAAAATTAAACAGGTTTTCAGGCAGCGCTCCGGATGACTCTATATCTACTTTACTTCCGGGTTCTGAAACCTGCAGCAAAAGGTGAATGCCGGTTACCCACCCTCCCATATATTTCACAAGATTTGAGGCATCATCACCTGAATAATCGATGTTATACAATTTCTTGGCAAGAATTGAAAACTCAACAGGGCTAAGTGCCAGTTCCTTTTGGGTTATTTCAAAGATATTCCTTTTTGCTTTCAGTGATGAAATGTTCAGGTCTGTGAGGTATCGTGTTGTAATGATTATCTTGAAATTATCCGGGGTTTCGTGCAGAAGCTGTTCAATAAAACTCTTAAGCCAGGTTTGTGAAGAAAGTTCGTGCAGGTCATCAAGCACGAGCGTTATTTCATCATTGAAGACAGAAGAAAATTCATTGCTGAAAATATTCATAATACTGCGCAGCGCAGGTTCCTGTGAAATTATTCGTTTAGGATCGGTGCCAAGTAACTCAAGGGTATTGAGTGTTTCCTTTCCGAACGCAATGTTGATCTTTCTTAAAGCTTCTATTATGTATAATAGTAAAATGTATGAGGAATTGATATCAGAATGAAGCCGTATCCAGCCGAATGCTCTCTTTTTGTTCTGCAAAAAGTAGTTTATAAGAGTGGACTTTCCAAATCCGGCCGGCGCATTCAGCAAAATTAACTTTTTTGCAGAATTTTCATCCAGCTTTAAAGAAAGTTCTTCCCTGGCAATGATTCCCACCGGAGTTGAAGGAAGGACTATGCGGGTGTAGTTTATCTGACCTTGCATAAAACTCAAACTAATAAATTACATAAATATAACTATTCATTGATTGAAAAAATACAATTAATGTAAAATACTGTAAAATTGATAGCTATAAAACACTGTAAAACCAGTAGATACGCGGTGATAAGAATTCTGATAAGGTTTCTGTATGCTCTGAATTTAAGTTTGTATAAGCAGTTAACCAAAACCAACAAACTTAATTTTCCCCGGAAATGGGGAAGGAGACTAAAAAATGAAGAACTTGATACTCAAACTCACAGCATTTGTATTTTTCCTGTTTATCACCTTGCAGGCAAACTCACAGTATTTTGTCAATACATATGACTTCCCGCCATACGGCAGCAGGACAGATTATGGTTATTCTATAGAAAGAAACTTTGACGGAACTGTTGCAGGCAGGTGGTCTATTGCCGGTGTATCAAACTCAACACCAAATGCCGGAAGCTTTGACTGGATGTACCTGAAACTTTCAAATACAGGAACAATAAGCTGTTCTGTGCTTCTGGGATTTACTCAGGCTGATTCATGTTTTTCACACATTCAGCTATCATCAGGCAGCAGGAACAATGTTCTTGCCGGATTCTACAGAACTCCTTCGGGAAGAGAAAAAGCATCTTTTTCTATAATAGATTCTTCCTGCGGGCATATTCTGACAAAACAGATCTCGGATACTTTGAGACATGATTACAGGCAGGTTGTTAAGAATACGGCGGATGCGTTTACAGCGGCCGGATGTATACAAAGCCATATTACCTCAGGAATATATCAGAATCACATTCTTGCATCACAGCATTCATCAGCAGGCACACTTCTCTGGGCTTACAATTATATTCCTCCATTCCCATGGGTTGATGAAAGAGCATACTCAATAACATACCAGCCTATTGACGGAAGTTATGCAATAACAGGTATTACAAACAGGTTCACGGGAGCAGGCGGAATATATCAGGCATTCATTATGAAGATCTCTGCAGCAGGTGCGCCGCTATGGTTTTATGGATACGCGCCAATGGCGGGATTGCATTCTGAAGGTAAAAAAATTGTTGCGCTTCCTGACGGCGGATTTGCAGTAACAGGTAACAGTACTGCATTTGATCCTGCAGGTGATGTATATATGTTAAGGGTCGGTCCTACGGGTTTAGTTATATGGCAGAATACTTATGGCAGTATTGGCGCTACAGAAAGAAGCGAAAGCCTGATCTTTCAGTCAACCGACGCAACACTGGTATTTACCGGGAGCTTAAAAGCCGCAGTTACAGAAGATGTGATACTTTCAAAAGTTACATTTGCCACAGGACTTCCTGTGTGGATAAAAAGATTTCCAAATTCTACCGGAGCAGATAACGGGTATGATCTTAAAGAAGCCGGTTCACCGGCAGGTTACACGGTAACAGGAAAGTTCTTCAATTCTTCAAGCGCAGGTGAAGATGTGCTTTTTATCAAAACAAACTCTGTTGGAAATGTAAGTGCGGTTTGCCAGGATTCACTGAACTACCAGGTAAGACCCGGCCAATGGTCAGGTAATTGCCAAAGGTCAACAGTTCCATTAACCGAAGTTACCGTCACACCGGTGGTTACAAACCCGATACCCGCATTAAGAAGTGTCTGCGGAAGCTTAACAGGAGTAAACGGAAATACTGAAATTGCATCAGAATATAAACTGAAACAGAACTATCCAAACCCGTTCAATCCGACAACAAAAATAGAGTTTTCGATTCCTGAAAACGGTAATGTTTCAGTAAAGGTTTATGATCTTTCAGGCAAACTTGTTAAAACGCTTGTAAATAGTTTTGTAATGAGCGGTAACCACAGCGTTGATTTTAACGGCGATGGACTTTCAAGCGGAATATATCTGTATGAACTTAAGACAGAGGGATTTACAGAAACCAAAAAAATGATGTTGATCAAGTAATACCTCCGGGTTAACATCACTTTGTGCAGCAAAAAAGGGGCTTAACAGCCCCTTTTGTATTTTGTTTTTTTCAATTCAATTTGTCCTCATCTTCATAAGCTTACCCGCAAGATAAATACTTAATGCAGCAACAGGCAGTGAGCCAACCAGATCAATTAAATAATGCTGGCGCAGGTAAACCGTCGCAACAGCAAGTAATGTGCCAACCGGCAGCGTTACAATCCAGAAATATTTTCTTTTAAATCTGTATGCGAAGTAATTTGTGATGAGTATTATGCCGAAATGCATACTGGGGAAAGTATTCCGCACAAATGATTCCTTTATATATTTCCCGAGGTTTTCGAGATACATATTGGTTAGTGGTGAGAGTCCCTGTATTGGAA